>NZ_JACHTP010000023.1:0-28848 GCF_020135855.1 Campylobacter sp. B0100352/1 | reverse complement strand
TACTAGTTTAATCGGATCCATGATGCTGCAATATTCATCTATAATTTCTTTATACCATTCCACTGGGGGTATAAGGTGATTAAAATTATATTCTTTATCGATTTCTATGTTTTCTTTGGCTAAATTTTCAAAATCAATGTCTTCATTGTGATAGTTTCCCTCTGGAGAGGCAAGAATAAATCCTACAAATCCTATAGGATTATTTTTACTTAGAATTTTTGTATTTTCAGTAATTTTGATATTTCTATTATAGGTATCGAAAAAAAATGAAAACGAATGATTAAGATTTCTATTAAAATTACTTGTATTATTATTCTTAATTTCAATTTTGCTATTATCTTGATTATTCCAAGTATGAACTCCTAAAATGAAATAATTGTAATACATGAATTTAAATTTTAATTCATTTTTTAGTTCATAAACCTCTTCTTGACAAAGCCAATTTGATTTATTTTTAAAATTATTTTCATTAATGTTTTCCATTTCTCTAACGTTTAAAGTAATAAATTTAGGGTTGTCATTTTGTATATTTATTTTTTTAGGGAGAGAAAAATTTTCAATATTATTTGCAATTTCCTCGCCAATTTTTCTCATAATAAAATCAAAATCATGTGCCTCATCCCTTCTTATAAAATCATACAATTTTTTTTCAAGATAATATCCATTTAAATCGATAATATTAAAACCATATTTTTTGATAAGCTTTTTATGTAAAATATCGACTAGTTTTGAACATTCTAAGTTATGCCATTTTTGTGGAGTTGGGGCAATAAAACAAAGAACTTTTTTATTTAAAAAATACAATTCTTTATATAACCAATTAATAACTTGATAACTTTTAGGAAATAATTCAAGAGAATTGTAACGACCTATATCATTGACGTTAGATGTATTTATAATTAAATCCGCGTTTTTCAGAATTTGATAATTTCTTTTTAATTCGTATAAATTTTGTAAAGCAGGGGTTAAGCCTAGTGATAAATTTATTACATTTATTCCTCTATTTTTTAAACCTTGCGTGATTCCATTTTTAAAACTAAAAGCACTTCCGCCAAGCAAAACTATATTTTTCATAGAAATCCTCTGAAGTTTTTTGTTATAATTTTAAAAAACTTATTTTATCAAAAAAAAAAAAAATGAAAATTCAAATTTAAAAAAGTGAGAAATATGTCAAAACTTTATCTAATGTCTTTAGGTTGCAATAAAAATTTAGTCGATAGTGAGATTATGCTAGGGCGTCTGAGTGCTTATGAATTGTGCGATGATCCAAGTATGGCAGATGTTTTGATTGTCAATACTTGTGGTTTTATAGAAAGTGCTAAAAAAGAAAGTATTAATGCGATTTTAAATTTACACGAGCAAAGAAAAAAAGATTCGCTTTTAGTGGTTACAGGCTGTTTGATGCAGCGTTATCAAGAAGAGTTGATGAAGGAACTACCCGAAGTTGATCTTTTTACTGGTGTGGCTGATTATGAAAGAATCGATGAAATGATACTTAAAAAAACGAATTTATTTTCTTCTTCAACATATCTGCAAAATGAAAACACAAAAAGAGTAATCACAGGTTCTAATTTTCATGCTTTTATAAAAATTGCAGAAGGGTGTAATCAAAAATGTTCATTTTGCGCTATACCAAGCTTTAAAGGCAAGTTAAAATCAAGAGAAATTTCAAGCATTGTTGCTGAAGTTAGGGATTTGGTGCAAAAAGGTTATAAGGATTTTTCATTTATTGCACAAGATACGAGTTCTTATTTGTTTGACAAAGGCGAAAAAGATGGGCTTATACATTTAATCGATGAGATAGAAAAAATAAAGGGTATAAGAGCAGCTAGGATTTTATACCTTTATCCAACAAGTGCGAGTGAAGCTTTGATCAAACGCATCATAGCTTCTAAAATTTTTGTGAATTATTTTGATATGCCTTTGCAGCATATTAGCGATTCTATGCTTAAAATTATGAAGCGTGGGGCTGGGCAAAAAAAACTTAAAGAAATGCTCACTTTAATGAAAAATGCACCTGATAGTTTTTTGCGCACGGGTTTTATTGTGGGACATCCTGGAGAGAGTGATAAGGATTTTGAAGAGCTTTGTGATTTTGTTCAAAATTTTGGCTTTGATAGAGTGAGTGTTTTTGCTTATTCTAAAGAAGAAGATACAGCAGCTTTTGATATGGAGCAAATTCCTTTTAAAACAATCAATGCTCGTCTTAAAAAAATTGAAAAAATTATCGATAAGGTTTTAGAGAAAAGTTTTGAAAAAGAAGTGGGCAAAAAGCGTTTGGTGGTTTGCACTGGGGAAAGTAGCGAAGGAGCTTTTTTCATTGCAGGAAAAGATTTAAGATGGGATAGAGAAATTGATGGAGAAATTCTTATCAATGAAAGTGAGTGCGGTGATTTGGAAATGGGACAAATTTATGAGTGTGAGATCACTCAAAGCTTGGATAAAAAATTAATTGCTAAGGCTTTAAGAAAAATCAATGCAGATTAAGCATGAAATTTTAGAATTATTAAAAAAGGGCAAAAATTTACTCGCTTTTTCTTATGGGAGTGATTCAAGTGCGCTTTTTTATTTTTTAATGCAAAATGATATTTCATTTGATCTAGCTTTGATTAATTATAAAACTAGGGTAAATAGTGATAAAGAAGAAAATGAGGCTAAAAAACTTGCTTTAAAATTTCAAAAACAAATTTTTATAAAAACCGCTCCCAAATTTAAAGGCAATTTTGAAAAAGAAGCTAGGGATTTTCGCTATGATTTTTTTCATCAAATTTGCCTTGAAAATTCTTATGATCATCTTATTTTAGCTCATCATCTTAATGATCAACTTGAATGGTTTTTAATGCAGCTTTCTCGAGGAGCAGGTTTGGCAGAGATTTTAGGAATGAATGAAATTGAAAAGCATGAAAAATATTGCATTATAAGGCCTTTGCTTTGCGTAAGCAAGAATGAAATTTTAAATTTTTTAAAAGAGAATAAAATTTTTTATTTTAATGATGAAAGCAATGACGATGAAAAATACTTTAGAAACTATATAAGAAAAGAATTTTCTAATTCTTTTGTTGAAAAATTTTCTAAAGGTTTGAAAAGAAGTTTTGATTATCTAAGTAAAGATCGGCAAAAAATTTATGATTTTGAAAAAATACAAAATTTTAAAGGGATTTTAATTTGCTCTAAAGAAGAAAGTATGATCGCAAAAGCATTGAAAATTCAAGGGGTTGTTCCAAGTGCTAAACAAAGAGTGCAAATGCTAAAAAGCGATTGTGTTATCAGTGGAAAAATCGCTATAGCTTATAAGGATGATAAAGCTTTCGTTTTTAATTACGAGCTTTGTAAAAAACTTCCAAAAAATTTTAAAGAGGAATGTAGAAAAGCTAAAATTCCAAGATTATTAAGAGCTTATCTTTATAATCATAATATTGAAATTTCAAGCTTTAAGTTTTAAAATTTTTTGATAGCTTAAATGGGTTAAGAAAATCACAAAAAATACTTGAAAAAAAAGTCCTAAAAATGGTACAGAAGAAAGGATATAAAAACATAAGGTGCTAAATTTAAATTCAAAAGGAGAAAATTTAGCATTAAAACTTTTAAAATTTTGCTGATCTAAAACCGAACTTGTTACATCTAAAATCAATAGTTTATGAAAAAGATAGTAAAAAACAAAATAATAAATAAAAAGATTGACAAAAGGCAAAAATAAAGCTAAGGTGCAAAGTATAAAAAAGAAGCCAAATTTTATAAATATTTTAAAAATTTCAAAAAATACTCTAAGGGAGCCAACTTCTTCTTCAAGGCTATAATGATAATATTTTCTATTGATTTCTTTAACAATAAAAGGGGTTAGAAAAGAGGTGATAAAAAGGGCAAGAAAAACAGAAGCAAAAACAACAATAAAGCCTGAAAATAAAAAGCTTATCACAGTAAGCAATACTTGAACTACATGAAAAGCATAAAACCAAGCCCAAAAAGAATCCTCGCTAACGCTAAATAAAGAGTGAAAATAATTGGTTAAAAATGAAAAACCAAAGATCCCTAAAATACTCATAAATAAAAGACTACAAGCAAGAGGGATAAGAGCGAATTTTAAAAATTTAAGCGAAAAAAAATCTTGTAAAGAAAGTTTTAAAATTTGCATGGAGAAACTTTTTTGTATTCTTCTTCAAGATGATTATAAATTTTTTCATAATCGATTTCTGTTTTTAAAATTTCATTTAGAACTTCATTATCTTCTTTGCCATTCCAATTTTTTATATAAGTGCCATTTTTATAACCATGATCTTGTCTAAAGATGTTAAGGACATTTTTTCCTATGTAAATTTGATAAAGACTATTTAAATTAAGACCGCATTTGATTGCTAGAGTAAAATAAACAGATAATAACTCGCCCAAATCAAAGTCAAAGCCACTGCATTTATGGATAATAAGCTCTATATCGTTTAAAATGCCATAAATTTCACTTTGATTTTCGCTCGGTTTATTTTCTTCTTTGCAAAAATCTTGAAATACACTTACAGAGGCAATCTCTGTAGCAAAAAGGTGAAAATCTTGTTTTTTATTTTCAAGGAGTAGGCTTAAAATAAAATGCCAAATATCTACGATTTCTATACGTACATTTTCCCAATTTGTCGGTTCTGAAATATTTTTCCAATGTTTCCAAGCAAAAGAATCGATGAGTTCAGCGCATTCCATATAAATACAACGTCTCCAACTGATCAATTTTCCTTCTTTGGTGTAGCCTTCTTCCCAACCAATACCGTTGGTTTCATCATTTAATTTTTGCTGGAGTTTAAGCATATTTTCTACAATTTGCACATTTTGCATGATCAACCTTTTTAAGCGTAAAGATTTAAACCATCTTTTTCTTTATTTTCTTTATTGTTTTGTTCTTGTTGTTTTTCAAGCTGTTTTTTCATTTGCTCTAAAACTTCATCTAAGAGCTTTTTGCTATCTTCTAGCATGGATGCATTTGTATCTTTATTGTTGGTTTGATTTTGTTTTAATAAGCTATCTAGTTTATTAGTTAAATTGCTTGCGATAGCATTTTTATGATTTTCATCTTTTGGAGCTGGTAAAACATCGGCAATTTGCATAGCGGTTTGAATAAGTTCTTTAGGTTTTAATTCTCCTACTTTTGAATTAGCTAAGAAGTTATTTAACATAGGTTCTACATCTTTCATGGCATTTTTGATTTCATCCATATCATTTTGAGTCAATTTAGAACCTTCAAAAGTAAAGCTAAATCCATATTGATGCTTTAAGCTTAATTGTTTGCCGTCTTTATCATTATAATTTAAACTTTGATTATCATACATTGAAAGACTTAAATGCTTACCACTTTTAGTGGTATAGTCCATAGAAAAACTTTGATTTTTACTCGTATCAATTTGCATAACCAACTCCTTATTATTTTTTTTGATTATTATATTATATCGGCTGATTTTAAATTTTGTTGAGTATAATTTTAATTATGGATGAAAAAATTTTAAATTTTATAAAAAATGAAAAACTTTTATCATGGTCTATGATCGATGATATAGGAGTTTATACCGCTAGTGCTTTTTATGCTTTTGATGAAAAAAATCTTGCTTTCATAATCGCTTCTCATGAAAATACAAAACATATTCAATTAGCTTTTAAAAATTCTAGCGTTGCTGTAAATATTGCAAAAGAAAATAAAATCGCTTTTTTAAAAGGGATTCAAGCCAAAGCTGAATTTAAAAGAGCAAGTAAAGAACAAGAGAAAATATATTTTTCTAAATTTTCTTTTGCTAGGCTTGATAAAAAAGCTAAAATTTATATCCTTGAAATCATTTGGGTTAAATTAACAGACAATACTTTAGGTCTTGCTAAAAAAATAAAATTTTCTAAAAAATCTTTCATTATTTAACAAAATGAGTTAATATTATGCTTTTAAGTAAAAATTGGTGGTATAAAATCAAATGTTAAATGTAATTTATGCACTTTTTTTTAGAGAGTTAAAAACCAGATTTGGAGCTAATAGGCATTTGGGCTATCTTTGGGTTGTGGGTGAACCTATGGCGATTATTTTAATAATTACTATCATAGGGACACTAATTAGAGAATTTCATCATCAAGTTATGCCTGAAGGAATTTCTATTTTTATGTTTTTAATTTCTGGCATTATGCCTTTTTTTATGTTTAGAAGCATAGTGATTCAGCTTATGAATGGTATAGGGGCAAATTTAGCCTTATTTGCTTACAAGCCTGTTAAGCCTATACATGTTTTTATTGCTAGAGCTTTACTTGAGCTTTGTATTTATTTTGTGATTTTTATCGTTGTTTTATTTTTTGCAGGTTGGTTTTTTCATTTAGAAGTGATACCAAAAAATTTTTTGGATGTTTCTTTTTGTATATTTTTGCTTTTTTGTTCAGGTTTTTCTTTAGGGATTTGTTTCGCAATTATTTGGCATTTTGTTGAGCCTATAAGAACCGCATTGTTTTATTTTAGCATTGTTTTTTATTGGACTTCAGGTATTATTTTCCCAACTTGGCTTATGCCACGTATTTTACTTGAGATATTATATTATAATCCTTTGCTTCATATTATGGAACTTTTAAAATATAATTTTTTTAAAAATTATCCTTTAAATGATGAATATAACTATATTTATCCTATGTTTTGTATTAGTATAATGCTTTTTATAGGTTTATTTTTTTATTATTATAATAGACAAGCTTTGACGGCAGTAAGAAAACAATGATAAAAATTTTAAATTTAACAAAATCCTACCCTTTATTTAATGGTGGAAGACATTATGTTTTTAAAGATTTTACTTTTGAGTTTCCTGAAAATTGCAGCATAGGTTTAATGGGTAAAAATGGGGCAGGAAAATCGACCTTAATGAGGCTTTTAAGTGGATCTGAGCTTCCAGATAGTGGTAAGATAATTACTAATAAAAAATTATCTTGGCCTTTAGGTTTAAGTGGGGCCTTTCAAGGTTCACTTACTGCAAGAGATAATGCTAAATTCGTAGCAAGAGTTTATGGCTATAGGGGGAAAAAATTACAAGAAAAGGTGCAATTTGTAGAAGATTTTGCAGAGCTTGGAAAATTTTTTGATGAGCCGATGAAAACCTATTCTTCAGGAATGAGTGCTAGGATTGCTTTTGGGCTTAGCATGGCTTTTGATTTTGATTATTACTTAATCGATGAAGCAGGTGCAGTGGGCGATCCTTCTTTTAGGGAAAAGAGTGTAAAGCTTTATAGGGAGAGACTTAGTCAATCAAAGGTGATTATGGTTTCTCATGATGTGGCTGAAATTAAAGAATGGTGTGATAAAATTATTTTTATGGAAAATGGAAAAGCGACTGTTTATGATGATGTTGATGAGGGAATAGCAGTTTATCAAGGAAGAGCTTAATGGAAGAAAAAAAAGCATTTGTGAAAAAAATTAAAGATTTAAGTATTTTTGATTCTTTTAAAATTGTTTGGTTTTTGATGATTTTTGTCGTGATTTATTATGTATTTATTGCTGCACCTCGTTATGTAACTACTATGATTTTAGATGTTAGAGCTACAAGTGGGACCAGTGTTCAAGCTAATGGTATTTTATCTTTGCTTTCTTCAAATTCTGTTGCTAGTGACGATATTAGATATCTTAAAGGTTATATTCATTCTTCTGATATGTTAAAAATTCTAGATCAAAAAATTCAGCTTAAAAAACTTTACAATGAGCAACATTTGGATTTATTTTATAAATTATGGCAATCAAGTTCTAATGAGGCTTTTTTAAGATATTACCAAAGTCGTATTAAAATTCATACTGACAATGAAACTGGATTATTAAGTGTTGAAGTAGAAGGTTTTAGTCCAGAATCTTCTTATTTGATCGCTAAAACTATTATGGAAGAAAGTGAAAAATTTGTTAATGAAATTTCTCATAAATCAGCAAGAGATCAAATGGCTTTTGCTGAAAGTGAAGTTTTAAAATTTAAAGATAAATTTCAAAAAGCGCAAAATGATTTAATCGCTTTTCAAAATAAATACGGAGTTTTTGATCCTTTAAAACAAGCTGAAAGCAAAGCTAAATTGATTTCAGAAATTGAGGCTAATTTAGCTCAAAAAGAAGCTAAGCTTTTAAGCTTACAAAGCTATATGAATGATGCAGCACCAGAGATTGTAACTCTAAAAGCTGAAATTGTGGCTTTAAAAAAACAATTATTAAAAGAAAAATCTAAAATTTCAGCTAATAATCCTTCGCAAAAATTAAATAATCTTGCTGCCAAATTTCAAGATTTGACCATAGAGGCAAATTTTACTCAAAAAGCTTATGAATCAGCTTTAAAGGCTTATGAAAGTGCAAGAATTGAGGCAGTAAGAAAGATTAAACAACTTGTTGTAATCCAAAGTCCTACTAAGCCTCAAATTGCAAAATATCCCCAAAGAATTTATGATATTTTAACAGCCTTTATGGTTTTATCTTTATTATATGGCATTATTAAATTTGCTAAAATGATTATGGAGGAGCATAAGTATTAGATGAAAAAGATTGTTTTATTTTTATTTTCTTTTGTTTTTGCTTTTGGTTCAGTGGATGTTTCTCAAATCACTGCAGTTGAAAATGAGAATGCTAATTTCATATCAGATAAAAATATAAGCACAAGTAATTCCAAATTTCAACAAGAAAATACAGTAAAAACGGATGATACAATTTCTGTTTTTGGCGCACATCTCTTTAATGGAAATTTTAAAAATTACACTCAAAGGGTTTATAATCCTGACTATAAAATTGCAGTAGGTGATCAAATCAGTTTAAAAATTTGGGGTGCTGTTGAATTTGAGCGTGTTCTTGTTGTGGATTCTCAAGGTAATATTTTTATCCCAAAAGTGGGTGCCGTTAATTTATTGGGTGTAAAAAACAGTGCTTTAGTGAGCGTGATTAAGGCTCATGTTAATAGAATTTATAAAAGTAATGTTTTTGTTTATGCTGATATGAACGCCTATCAAAATGTTTCTGTTTTTGTAACAGGAAGTGTGAATTCTCCAGGACTTTATCAAGGATTAAGTTCAGATTCTGTGATACAATATCTTGATAAAGCAGGTGGGATTAATTTAGAATATGGAAGTTTTAGAGATATTGAAATTCTAAGAAACAATCAAGTGATTAAAAATATAGATTTGTATAATTTTTTACTTAAGGGTCAAATGGATCTCTTTCCTTTTAGAAGCGGGGATGTTATTTTAGTGGGTAATGTGCAAAATTATGCCTTTGTAAGTGGGGATGTGCAAAGACCTTTTCGCTTTGAACTCTCAAATGATATTAAGACTTTAAGTGATTTGGCGCGTGTAGCAGGAGCAAAACCTATAGTGACCAATGCTGTGGTTAAAAGCTATGGAGAGGATCATAAACTCAATGTCAGCGCTTATAATAAAATGCAATTTTCTAAAGTTTTACTACAAACCGGCGATGAGGTGCAATTTAATCCAGAATATATCTCTAAAAATATCACGATCACTGTAAGCGGTGAACATAGCGGGCTTAAAAATTTGGTGGTTAAAAAAGGAACAACTTTAGAGGATGTTTCAAGGCTTATCATGTTTAATGATCAATCCAATGTTAATGCTTTACAGGTTTTTAGAAAATCTGTTGCCAAAACTCAAAAAGAACTCATCAATGCTCAACTTAAAGAACTAGAAACCTTAGCCTTAACAAGCACTTCGGTTACCTCTCAAGGTGCTGCTATTAGAGCTGAACAGGCAAAATTGATTCTTGAATTTATCCAAAGGGCTAAGCGGGTTGAGCCTAAAGGACAAATCGTTATTGATAATCCAAAATCTTATAAATCTGTGATTTTAGAAGATGGGGATGTGATCAATGTTCCAAGTAAAAACAATCTTGTAATCGTTCAAGGTGAAGTCTCTTTGCCGGGTGCTTTTGTTTTTGATAAGGGCAAAGATTTAAAATATTATATCAATCTTGCTGGAGGCTATGGAGAAAGAGCTGATACTTCCAAGGTTTTAGTTATACGTAGCAATGGTAAGGCTGAAAAATTTAATGGAAATATTACAATGCATCCAGGGGATTCTATCTTAGTTTTACCTAAAGTTGAAAGTGAGAATTTGCAAATCTTTAGTATGCTAACTCAAATTCTTTATCAAATTGCCGTTGCAACAAATGTTGTTTTAAATCTCTAAAGGTTTTTTTATGGAAGCGATTGAAATTGCAAAGGAAGTTTTTAAAATAGAAGCTGAGTCTATATTTGATTTGACTTCTCATTTGAATGAAGATTTTAATCAAGCGATTCAATTTATTATTCAAGCCAAGGGAAGATGTATAGTTAGCGGTATGGGAAAATCAGGCCACATAGGTGCCAAAATCGCAGCGACTTTAGCAAGTACGGGAACCCCTAGCTTTTTTATCCATCCTGGGGAAGCTTTGCATGGTGATCTTGGTATGATGACTCCAGAAGATGTTTTAATCGCTATTTCAAATTCAGGTGAAACTGAAGAGCTTTTAAAAATCATCCCTGTTATTAAAAGAAGAAAAATCACCCTTATAGCAATGACAGGTAATTTAAATTCCACTCTAGCAAAGCAAGCTGATGTTTGTTTGGATATTTCAGTTAAAAAAGAGGCTTGTCCTCTTAAACTTGCCCCTATGTCTTCAACAACGGCAACATTAGTAATGGGCGATGCTTTAGCAGCTGTTTTGATGAAAATGAAAAATTTTAAACCTGATGATTTTGCCCTTTTTCATCCAGGTGGAAGCCTAGGACGTAAGCTTTTGACAAAGGTAAAAGATCTTATGGTTTCAAAAAATCTTCCTATTGTACATCCAGATACTGAATTTAATGATCTTGTCAATGTGATGACAAGCGGAAAACTTGGACTTTGTGTTGTTATAGAAAATGAGAAGTTGGTTGGAATCATTACCGATGGGGATTTACGTCGAGCTTTAAAAATGAGTGATAAGCCAAGATTTGATTTTAAAGCAAAAGAGATTATGAGTGACAATCCAAAAGTTATCGATGCGGATGCTATGGCAAGCGAGGCTGAAGAATTGATGTTAAAACACAAGATTAAAGAAATTGTTGTAGGGCAAGAGGGTAAAGTAGTAGGAATCATCCAGCTTTATGCTATAGGAAATGTGTGATTTAATGTCCCCCATTTTATCTATAATCATCCCTTTTGGCTTAAGCAAGGAAAGAGCTTATATACAAGATAGAGTCATGCAAAAAGCTACTCGCTTAAAGAGTGATGAAAAAATAGAATATATTTTTGTTGAGGGTTATTCTTCATTAGAAAGTAATCTAAAGCAAATCATAGAAGAAAATGGTCATATTTATTTAAAAGATGAATCTCAAAAAGATTTTTTTTCTCAAGGAAAATGTAGAAATTTAGGTGCTTGTTTTGCAAATGCTCAAGTGATTATGTTTTTAGATGTTGATTGTTATGTTAGTCCCTTTTCTTTAGAAAAGATTTTAAATCTTATTAAGATTAAAAATATTGCGCAATGCATTAATGAATTTTTAGTCTTGCCTGTGGTGTATTTAACCAAAGAGGGGAGTGATAAAATTTATAAAGAAGAGGAAAAATTATGGGATGATATTATTAAGCATGATTTAATCAGCGGAAAAAGGAACTTGGTTCATTTTTATTCCTTTGTTTCAAGTGCTACTATTGTTAATAAATATAACTTTTTAAATCTAGGCGGTTATAGTGAAGAATTTATAGGGCATAGTTACGAAGATTTTGATTTTTTAGCAAGATTAATTTTTTATTCAGCAACGTGTGAAAAAACTCCAAAAGCTCTTTGTTATGATGAAGGAAATTGGAATATAAGTAGTTTTAGAGGTTTTAGAGCATGGTTTTCTTTGTTTGGTTATGAGATGAGCTTTCATGGAATTTATATGTTTCATTTTTATCATGAAGAGCCAAATCAAAATCATTACATGTCAAATAGACACAAAAATCATAAAAAATTTTATACAAATTTGGCAAATTTAAAAAAAAGTCAAATAAAATCTTTTTATGATAATATACCTAATGACATTAAAATAAATTTTGATAAAAAAAACATACCTTTAACTTCTTTAGTTTATAGTCAGTACTTATATGAAATTCGAACTAAAAATAATTTTTTCAATTTTTTCAATTTTTTTCTGGTGAAATTTTCACACACCAAACTTTATAGAAAAATTAATTTTTTTTTAAAGAAAATAAATGAAACCTAAAATTAGTATTATTGTTCCAGTATATAATAATATCAAATATATTAAAGAGTGTATAGATTCAATTTTAAATCAAACTTTTTTAGAATTAGAGATAATATGTGTTGATGCTAATTCTAACGATGGAACTTTAGAATTTTTGAGAAATATTTCAAAAAAATACAATCATGTCAAGTTAATTATTTCGGAAAAAAAAAGCCTTGGATATCAGTTAAATTTAGGGATAGAACATGCACAGGGAGATTATTTTTGCATAGTTGAAAGTGATGATTATATTGCAAATAATATGTGTGAAAAATTATATATTTTGATAACACAATATAAAGTAGATATCGTTAAAGCTGATATTTTAAGTTTTAAAAGATCTTTTTTTGGAAGGAAATATACTTATAAATATATCTCTAATGATAAAAATTTATATAATAAAGTTTTAAATGCAAATGACCGTGATGTTATTATTAAAAAAACATGGAACATGAATCAAAGTTCTATTTTTAATATAGACTTTGTTAGAAAAAATAACATTAAAGCTAATGAAACTTTTGGAGCATCTTATCAAGATTTTGGTTTGTGGTTTTGGTTGTGTTGTTTTTATAAAAAAATTTATTTTCATAATGAAGCTTTTTATTATTATAGAGAAGATAATATAAATTCATCTTCAAATAATAAAGAAAAAGTTTATTGTGTTTGTGATGAATGTGATTTTATAGAGCAAAATATTATTAGTGATAACGATCAGCTTAGAAACATTTTTTATTATGCTAAATTTAAAATTTATATTTGGAATTTATATAGAATTGAAAAAAAATATAGATTAGATTTTTTAAAAAAAATGGCCAATGATTTTTTTCAGGTATCAAAAGAAAATTTATCTTTGTTTGGTCAAAATGATTTAAAAATTTTAAAACAAATTACTTATGATCCAAATTTATATTGTAAAAAAATAAATAGTGTTTTTGACAAATTTAAAAAAATCTTTTTAAGATATAAAAGGAAAATATGCAAAGCAAAACAGTTGGCGTAGTTATACCAATATATAATGTACAAGATTATTTAAAAGAATGTTTAGATAGTGTTATCAATCAAACTTATAAAAACTTACAAGTTGTTTTAGTCAATGATGGAAGCACTGATAAAAATTCATTAAACATTGCTAAAGAATATACTTTAAAAGATGAAAGATTTATATTATTTGATAAAAAAAATGGCGGACATAGTAGCGCAAAAAATGTAGGCATAGAATATTTCAGTAAAGAATATGAACTTAAAAATATCACTAGTGATATTAAAGAAAATTCTTTAATAGAATTTAGCATAGAAGGGAATAATGAAATATATAAAGTCTATAAAAGTTCTAAATTCTTTAAAAATGAAAATGAACTTTTAAATTTTCAAGCTCCAGATATAGATTATATTATCTTTTTAGATAGTGATGATTATTGGGAATTAAACTGTATAGAAGAATGTGTCCCTAGAATGGATGGGGCTAATGTAGTTTGGTTTGATTTTCAACCAGAAATAGAGAATAATTTTAAAAAACAATTTAAAACAGAAATGGAGGTTTTAGATTGTAAAAATGAAGAAATTATTTCTACAAAAGATTGGCTTGAAATTTGCGAGAAAAAAAAATATTTATTTTGGTTTGCGTGGCAAGGAATGATCGAATTTAAAGCACTTTTGCGATCTAAATTAAAATTTATCGATAAAATCATACATGAAGATCATCATTTTGGAATTTGTTTATTTTCATCCATTGAAAAAATTTATATATATCCTCAAAAAAAGTATCATTATAGAGTAAGAAAAAATAGTGTAAGCCATCAAAATAAATTTCATGTAGATAAAACATCTTATTTATATGATTTATTTCAGGAATTTCGAGATGATATTTATGAATTTAAAAATTATCAATTAGCTATGAATTGGGCTTTTACTTTATCGCATATGGTTGATTTTTTATCTTTAAACAATTATGAAAAGGTTGAAAAAGTATTTTTAAGTCAGGTATTAAGCAAGGCTTTAAGGGTACTATTTCTAACAAAAGATCCTTATAATTTGATTGAAATTTTAAAGATTTATAAAAATTATTTTTTAAAATATCAAATCAGCAAAGAAGAATTTATCAGAAATTCTTTAGAATATCAAATAGGCTATTTAATATTAAAAAATAATATTTTCAACGTAAATGAAGTTATAAAAAGATATAATTCGCAAGTTAAAAAAAATCAAAATTATATAAGAGAATTTTCTATTCAATTTCTAGAAGATAAACACGATTTTGACACCCAAAAGATAAAAAAACATCTTTCTTATAGATTAGGAAAATTTTTATGCAAAATAGTACTTTTTGGAGGAAAAAATGAAAACGATATTGGTAACTGGCGGAAGTGGTTTTGTCGGATCTAATTTATGCCAAAGACTCATTGAAAATGGTGATAAGGTTATATGTGTTGATAATAACTATACAGGAAGAATGAGTAATATAAAAAAATTATTAGAAAATCCAAATTTTACATTTATCGAACATGATATTTGTGATATTTTAGAAATTGGTGAAAAAATAGATCAAATTTACAATCTCGCCTGTCCAGCTTCTCCGCCAGCTTATCAAGGTAAATATGCCATAAAAACAACTAAAACTTGCGTACTTGGAATTTTAAATATGCTTGAGCTTGCAAAAAAACATAATGCAACTATTTTACAAGGTTCAACTTCTGAAGTATATGGCGATCCGATCATGCATCCCCAAAGCGAAAGTTATAGAGGAAATGTAAATCCTATAGGCATTAGAGCTTGCTATGATGAGGGAAAAAGGTGTGCAGAAAGTTTGATGTTTGATTATCATAGACATGAAAATGTTGACATAAAAGTGATTAGAATTTTTAACACCTATGGGCCAAATATGGATCCTAATGATGGTAGGGTTGTGAGTAATTTTATTTGTCAAGCTTTAAGTGGCAAAGATATCACTGTTTATGGAGATGGCACTCAAACAAGATCGTTTTGTTATATTGATGATCTTATTGATATTATGATAAAAGTTATGAATAGTGATAAAGAATTTATTGGTCCGATCAATACGGGAAACCCAGGCGAATTTACCATCAAAGAGCTTGCTCAAAAAGTTATTGAAAAAATAAATTCAAAATCACAAATTATTTATAAAGATCTACCTTTAGATGATCCAACCCAAAGGCGTCCTGATATTACTCTAGCAAAAGATAAATTCCAATGGGAACCAAAAATAAAATTAGATGAGGGTTTGGATAAAACTATAGAATATTTTAAAACTTGCATTCATGAATTTAGGGGTTAATTGATGAATATATGTATTATTGGAACGGGTTATGTAGGACTTCCAAGTGGTGCTTGTTTTGCAGAGCTTGGAAATAATGTGATTTGTGTTGATATAGATGAGAAAAAAATCAATGAATTAAATAATGGAAAAATCACTCTTTATGAAGAAGGATTAGAAGAGATTTTTTTAAGAAATTTAGAAAACAAGAAATTAAAATTTACTACTTCTATTAAAGAGGGTTTGAAAAATGCTGATTTGATTCTTATTGCTGTTGGAACTCCTCCGCATCCATTAACAAAAGAAGCTGATTTAAAGTATATCTATGCTGCTGTAAGAGATATCGCAAAAAATTTAGATCATTACGCTGTAATAGCTACAAAATCAACAGTTCCAGTGGGTACAGGAGATGAGATAGAAAAAATTCTTTTGCAAGAAAATCCAAATGCTCAATTTGATGTTATTTCTTTACCGGAATTTTTAAGAGAAGGTTTTGCGGTGTGTGATTTTTTTAATCCTGATCGTATCGTAGTGGGATTAAATTCTCAAAAACCTAAAAAAGTTATAGAAGAATTATACGCTCCATTTAAAAATAAGAGTCAAATTTTATTTGTTAATAGAAGATCTTCTGAAACAATCAAATATGCTTCTAATGCTTTTTTAGCGATAAAAATTCATTATATCAATGAGATGGCAGATTTTTGCGAAAAAACAGGAGCTGATATCTTAGAGGTTGCAAAAGGTATGGGGCTTGATAATAGAATAGGAAATAGATTCTTAAATCCAGGCCCAGGATACGGTGGTTCTTGTTTTCCTAAAGATACTCAAGCCATGGCTTTTATGGGTAAGAAAAATGATGTTAATTTGAGTTTAATTGATTCTGCGATTAAAGGCAATGAAGAAAGAAAAGACAAAATCGCTCAAAAAATCTTATCTTACATCGATGATTTAAAAAATGATCAAGTTGCCATTTTAGGACTTGCTTTTAAAGATGGTACAGATGATTGTAGGGAATCTCCAGCTATAGAAATTGTTTCTAAACTTTTAAAAGAGGGTGTTAAAATTCATGCTTATGATCCAAAGGCTATGGAATTAGCTAAAAGTATTTTAAAAGATCAAATAAAATATGCAAAAGATGCTTATGAAGCTATAAAAGATAGCAGCTTGCTTGTTATTTTAACAGAATGGAAAGAATTTAGGGAACTTGACTTAAATCAAATTTCTAGCTTGATGAAACATAAAAAAATTTTAGATTTTAGAAATTTATTGGATAAAGAAAAAGCTTTAGAAGCGGGATTTGTGTATAGCGGAGTTGGAAGATGAAAAACCTTTTAATTGTCGGCGGAGCTGGTTATATAGGATCTTGCACTGTTAAGCATTGTTTAGATCATGGTTATAATTGCATTGTTATTGATAATTTAATTTATGGTCATAAAGAAGCGGTCGATCAAAGAGCTAAATTTATCCATGCTGATTTATTGGATTTGTATTCTTTAAAACAAGTTTTTAAAGATGAAAAAATAGATGCCGTAATTCATTTTGCAGCTTTTGCTTATGTGGGCGAAAGTGTTGTTGATCCTCAAAAATATTATAAAAATAATATTATTGGGACTTTAAATTTATTAAATGTTATGTTAGAGCATAATGTTAAAGATATAGTTTTTTCAAGCACTTGTGCAACCTATGGAGAGCCACAATACACCCCTATAGATGAAAATCATCCACAAAATCCTATTAATGCTTATGGTAGAACTAAACTTATGGTGGAACAGATTTTTAAAGATTATGAAATAGCTTATGGTTTAAGACATATTTCTTTAAGATATTTTAATGCAGCTGGAGCTATGGAAGATATAGGGGAAAGTCATGATCCTGAAACTCATCTTATCCCACTTGTTTTAAAAGCTATTAAGGGCGAAATAGAGTGCATTAATGTTTTTGGAACGGATTATGATACAGAAGATGGGACATGTATAAGAGATTATATACATATAGAAGATCTTGCTAGTGCTCATCGTTTGGCTTTAGAAAATTTAAGTCAATATAGTGGTTGTATCAATTTAGGAACAGGGGTGGGGACTAGTGTAAAAGAGATTATACAAGCAGCCGAGGAGGTTAGCGGTAAAAAATGTCCCATAAGGTATGCCTCAAGAAGAGCAGGGGATCCCGCGAAATTATTCGCTGATAATAAAAAAGCAAAGGAAATTTTAGGCTGGGAAATAAAATATAAAGATATTAAAGATATTGTCAAAACAGCTTGGGAATGGGAAATAAATAGGAAATTTTAATGGAGAAAATAAAAAATTTAATCGTTGGTAGCGGCTTAAGTGGTGCAGTATTGGCAAGAAAGATAGCCGAGGAAAAAAAAGAAAAAGTTTTAATAATCGATAGAAGAAATCATATCGGTGGCAATGTGTATGATTATAAAGATCAAGAAACCAATATCACTATCCATAAATATGGTCCTCATGTTTTTCATACAAGCATAAAAGAAGTTTGGGATTTTTTAAGTCGCTTTACAAAGTGGCATTATTTTTTTTACAAAGTCAGAGCTTATATTGATGGAAAAGAGGTTAATATTCCTTTTAATTTGGACAGCTTATATAAGGTTTTTCCTAAAAAAATAGCTTTTAATTTAGAAGAAAAACTTTTAAAATGCTATGAATTTGATACAAAAACCACTATTTTAGAATTGCGAAATTCTAAAGATGAAGATTTAAAATTTCTAGCTGAATATATTTATAAAAAAGTTTTTTTAGGTTATACAAGCAAGCAATGGGGTGTTGATCCTGAACATATTGATGCGAGTGTGAGTGCTAGAGTGCCTATATACATTAGCAAAGATGATAGATATTTTCAAGATACTTATCAGGCTATACCTAAGGAAGGTTATACTAAGATGGTAGAGAATATTCTTGATCATTCTTTAATAGAGCTTAGATTAAATGTAGATTTTAAAGAGGCAAAAAAAGAGCTGGACTATGAAAATCTTTTTTATACGGGCGCTATCGATGAATTTTTTGATTATAAATTTGGAAAGTTGCCTTATAGAAGCTTAGATATCAAATTTGAAAAATACGATAAAGAATATATGCAACCATGTGCACAAATGAATTATCCTAATAATTTTGATTTTACAAGAAGTGTTGAGTATAAATATTATCTTGATGAGAAATCAGAAAAAACAATACTTTCTTATGAGTATCCTTGTGAATTTGAAGAAGGAAAAAATGAAAGATATTATCCTATACCTAATGAAGAAAATCAAAAACTATATGAAAGATATTTGCAAGAGGCAAATGAATTTAAAAATATATATTTTTTAGGAAGATTGGGGGATTATAAATATTATGACATGGATAAGACTGTGGATAGAATTTTGAAATTTGCAAAAACAAAGGAAATTAAATGAAAGAAAATAATAAGCCAAAAATAAAAATTTTAGTAGGTTATCATAAACCAGCAACATTGATAAAAGATGAAGTTTTTACTCCTATACATTTAGGAAGATCTTTGGCTATGCAAGCTTCTAAAGATGGAGAAATGCCTAAGGAAAATTATGAATGGATGTGTGAAAACATGATAGGCGATGATACGGGAGATAACATATCACATTTAAACCGTTATTTGAATGAGTTGACTGGGATTTATTGGGCTTGGAAAAATTATGATACATTGGGTAATCCAGATTATATAGGTTATTATCATTATAGGAGACATTTTATTTTCAATAATAAAATTACTTTACCTCCAGTAGATGGATTAGAAAATTATTTTCATCATTTTGAACATCTTGAACAAAGTTATTTAGAAATTATTAACACTAAAAATATTCACGATTTAAATTTATATGATATGGTTGTGCCTGAACCTTATTTATTGGAAAAAAATGTATTTAAAACAACTACTATAGAAAATGATTTTTCTATATATTGTGAAAGTGTTGATATTTTATATGAATTAGAAAACATGATGAAAGATGATAAAAATTATAAAGAAATTGCAGAATTATTTTTTACAAAAAATTTTTATTATTTTTGCAATATGTTTATAATGAAAAAAAGTATTTTTTTTGAGTATTGTGAATTTTTATTTAATACAGTATTTATACTTTTTAAAAAATTTGAAAAAAAATTATCCGCTTATTCTGACTATAATCAAATGAGAGCTTTAGCTTTTATAGCTGAGCATATTACCACTTTTTACATATTAAAACAAGAAAGCATTCCAAGGAGAATAAAATATGCAAAAATAGGTTTTGTTAAAAATACTATGGATTTAAGGTTAGAATTGGATCTTATAAAAATAAAATTAAAAAATGAAATAAGCAAAAATTCAATAATATCTTTTGATTTATTCGATACTTTTCTTTTGCGTATTTTTTCAAAACCCGAAGATATTTTTGAATATTTGGAATCTTATTTTAAGATTGACGGATTTAAAAAAAAACGTATGGATGCTGAAATTTTAGCTAGAAAATCCTTAGGACATTATCCTAGTTATGATGACATTTATAATTTTATGGATGAAAAATTTCATCACTTAAAACAATATGAGAAAGAATTAGAATATAAAAATATTTATATAAATCCATTAATGAAAGATATATTTGACTATGCCAAATCTTTAAAGAAGAAAATTATTTTTATAACGGATATGTATTATAATAAAGATTTTTTTACAAATTTATTAACTCAAAATAAAATTTTTGATTATGATAATATATTTATTTCAGGAGAGATTGGAAAAAGTAAAGATGAAGGAGAATTATTTTTATATGTTGCTGAACAATTAAATGCGAAAGGATCTGAAATTTTACATATCGGAGATAATTATATTTCTGATTATTTAAATCCCAAAAAATACAATTGGAATAGTTTTTATATAGATAAGCCTTTAAATTATTTTTTAAAATATGAAAATATATTATCATCTTTTATGTATAGAAATTACACTATAACTTCTAGTTTGATTGTTGGAATGATTTTAAAAAAATATTTTTATTGTAGACACGAAGAGATTAATTATTGGAAAAAAATTGGATATTATTATGGAGGAGCAATATGTTATGCTTTAGCTAATTTTGCTTATTGTGAATCTATGAAAGAAAATTTTAAAGAATTTATTTTTATTGCAAGAGATGGATTTGTTATAAAAAAAATTTTTGATTTAATTCAAAGAAAAAAAAACAATAAAAAAACAATAAAAACACATTATTTACGCGCTCCAAGGATTATAAATCTTATAGTTAATTTAGATTTAGATAACAATTTCTCTTGGGATAAAGCAGGAAGTATTATCAGAATTTTTAGAAAATATATTCCAAATTTTAAAAATATAAATGTAAATAAGCTTTCATATTCAGAAAAAATAAATTTAATTAAGGCTAATTGGCAAGAATTATCAAAAATAAGCAAAATAAAATATTGTAATTATTTAAAATATTTTCAGAAATTTAATTTTCAAAATTCAAAAATAGGATTTTTTGATTTAAGTGCTAATTCTTTTAGTTCAATGAAGACATTGTTGACTTTTTTTCCAAGATCAACAAAGATAATAGGATATTATTGGAATGTTTTATCTGATCAATATTTAGATAAATTTTATTACAAAGCTTTTAATTTGTCCAATAAGTTTTTAGATGATTATATTATTTCAGAACTTCTAATTACTTCTAGTGAATTACCTATTAAAGATATCTCGCTTGAAGGTGATTTTGAATTGATTAAAAATAGTTTAGAGGTTCAAAGGTCAAAGATTGTAAACGAAATTCTTAAGTCGGAATTAGAGTTTGCTAAAGATCTTTTAAATATCTTTGACAATAAATTTGATATAATATTAGATAATAACGTATTAATTGACTATATTAATATTTTCACAAACAATTTATCATTTAATGATAAATATTTTTTAGAGAATATTTATCAGGCAGTTAATGAAGATCATACAAAATATATAAAATTAATATTTTCTAAAAATGATAGTCTTATAGAGTGTAATAAGAATAATGGAGCTGTTTTTAAAATAAAATCTCAACTTTCCTATAAATTAGGTTATGCTTTGGTGCGTTCTCATAGTTTTTTAGATTTTATAAAACTTCCTGTTGTTTTACTTGGTATCATTGTTACACATAAATTCCAATCTAAATTATATAATTTTTTAGAGCTTGAAAAATATTCTGATTACAAAGAAGCTATAAAATTAAAAAATCATCTTTCATATAGATTGGGTAATTTGTTGGTAAAACATCCTTTAAAATTTATTTTTAAATTTTATTTTATAATTTATGATTTTAGGAAAAATAAAAAATGAAAAAAATGAAAAAAATTATTTTAGCCGCAAGAGACGATGGATTTGGAGAAAGAATGTGTTGTCTTTTAAATGCAATGTATATTAGTAAAAAAACTTCATTTAAATTCGGTTTTACTTGGAAAGATAAAAAAGATAGTTTAGTAGAGTTATATACCCAAACAGATAAATTTTTAACTTGTAGTGATACTATTCCTATAGAAGATGTTTTTTCAAAAAAATTTATTAAAAAATATCATTATGATAACTTCGATGGCAGTCCTTTGGATAAAATGTATTTGTTCTATCATAGGAGCATTAATGATTTATCTAAAAAACCTTATGAGTATTCTTGGGGATGGAGATCTTGTCAAGCTAATCTTTCAACTATTTTTAGTGATGTAAGTTGGAAGGAGTATCAAGATATATTAAATCAATGTTGGAATGAAATAGAATTTTCGGATAATTTTAAAGATATTATAGATAAAGCTTATAATAAATCAAGCCAACTTAAAGAATATGTTGGTATTCATATTAGAAGCGGAGATTTAATTTTTGAAGAAAAAGGTTATGCTAGGTGGGTTTGGTTTGCAGCTAATAAGGCTTTGAGTTTTCATTTGGCTTTAGAAATTCTTTCTCGAAAAATTCATGATAATAATATTGTTATATTTACTGATGATATTGAGAGTGGAAAAAAAATAGCTGATTATATAAATAAAAAAAGAACCACAAATTATAAATGTATTTTAGCATATGAACTGTTTGATACAACTCAATCAAGCTCTAATGCTAGAGTGCTATTTGAAATCGTTTTAATGTCTAAAGCTATTGAAATATATTCTTCTGGCGATAGCGGCTTTTCTAGGATGGCGAGTTTCATTGGCAAATCTAAAGTGATTAGTGTATATAAATTATTTAACCTATATCAACAATTAAGTTATCTTAATAAAAATTTAAAAAAACTCATACTTAATAAGCATCAGATGTCTTATTCATATTTTTTATTATTTCTTCGTTCTAGGGAAAAATCACTAACTATAGCAAAACAGATAGAATATTTAAAAAAAGGTTATGAATGGAATAAAGATAACTATATTTTTATTTTATGTGAAATTGATGTATACTTATGTAGCAAGAATTTTGATTGCGCTGATAAACTTTTGGAAGATTCTTTTAATAAATATTCTGAAAAAATTTTGAATTTATTATTGCAAAAATCATATGACTTAAAACGTTATGATAATTTTATTTTATTTTCTTCGTATGCAAAATACAAAAATAAGAATTTTAAAAATATTAATTTAATGCAGTATATTCTATCTATAGATATGTTTCAAAATTTAAATTCTTTGGGGGATTATTATACTTTTGATCAAATTACTTTAATTAACTTGCTTTTAGATAATTATTTTAAAAAAGATATGGAATTTTATTTTAATAAAAAAAATATTAATGTTAAATATAGTATTAATGTTGATTTTGATTTAATATTATTAATAAAGCACAATATTACCGCACGATTTTTTAATAGATTGGATTATAAAATAGGAAAACGTTTTATTGAATCAAATAGTATTAAAAAAATAATATTTTTAATTCCCGATATTTATATAATTTTAAGAGATTATAAATCTTTTTTAAAAGATTATATTGAAAGAAGAAAAAAAGATAATAATTTAAAAATACCACCAATAAAAGATTATAATAATTACGAAAATATTCCTATCTTAAGACAACATCTTTCATACAAAATTGGACGAATATTTATTATTCTATATAAAAGTAAATTTAAGTGGAAAATGTTATTTTTATTTTATTATTTTACAATTATTTATGTAAAATATAAAATTTCTAAAAAGAAAGTATAAATAGAATGTGAGGTAGCAATTATGGCAATAGAATTTGATATACAAGAATCAAAAATTTTAAAAGGAGTTTATATCATAACTCCAAATAAATTTAGAGACTTAAGGGGAGAAATTTGGACAGCTTTTACCAGCGAAGTGATCGATAAGCTTTTGCCAGATGGGCTAAAATTTATACACGATAAATTTATACATTCTAAACACAATGTTATACGTGGCATTCATGGAGATGAAAATACCTTTAAACTTGCAACTTGTGTTTTTGGTGAAATTCATCAGGTTGTGGTTGATTGTAGAAAAGATTCTCCAACTTATTTAAAATATGAAAAATTTATTATCAATCAAGATAATCAAAAGATTATTTTAGTTCCTGCCAGTTTTGGAAATGCTCATTATGTAAGCAGTGCAAGTGCGGTGTATTACTACAAGTGTGCTTACAAGGGTGAATATACAGATGCAGATAAACAATTTACTTACGCTTGGGATGATAAAAGAATAGGTGTAGATTGGCCAACAAATCATCCTATTTTATCTGAACGAGATATTTTAGCTTCAAAGGAAGCTAAATGAATAAAAATTCTAAAATTTATATAGCAGGTCACAGAGGGCTTGTAGGTACCGCTATAATGGAAGAATTGACAAATCAAAGGTATAATAATTTGATTTATAAAACTCATGAAGAACTTGATTTGACTAATCAAAAAGATGTGGTAGATTTTTTCGAAAAAGAAAAACCAGAATATGTTATTTTAGCAGCAGCTAAAGCAGGTGGAATATTAGCAAATAATACTTATAGGGCAGATTTTATTTATGAAAATTTGCAAATTCAAAATAATGTTATCCATTCTTCTTATCTATATAAAGTTAAAAAATTAATTTTCATAGCCTCTACTGTTATTTACCCAAAAAACACTTCTTTGCCAACCAAAGAATTGCAAATGCTAAGCGGAGAATTAGAATTCACAAATAAGCCATATTCTATTGCAAAAATTGCTGGATTAGTTATGTGTGAATCTTACAATATACAATATAAAACCAATTTTATTGCTTTAGCTCCTATTAATTTATATGGAAATAATGATAAATTTGATTTAGAAAAATCTCATGTAATGCCTGCTCTAGTAAGAAAATTTCATTTAGCAAAATTGCTAAATGAAAAAAAATATGATGAAGTATTAAAAGATTTAAACATAAGCGATCTTCAAAAAGCCACCACTTATCTTAAAAATTTTGGAATCACTGAAAATAGTGTTGAAATTTGGGGTAGCGGTAAGCAAACTAGAGAATTTTTGCACAGTAAAGATTTGGCACAAGCCTGTGTTTACATCATGGAAAATATTAACTTTTCTGATTTGCATGATAAAAATGATAAAGAAATTCAAAATACCCATATTAATATAGGGGTTAATGAAAATATATCCATAAAAGATTTAGCTTTGATGATCAAAGAAATAGTTGGCTTTAAAGGAAATCTTGTTTTTGACACAAGTAAACCAGATGGTTTTAAAGAAAAATTAACAGATTGCTCCAAAATTCATTCTTTAGGCTGGAAACATAAAATTGAACTCGAAGAAGGTATTAGGATGATGTATGATTGGTATTTAAAACAAAAATATTAACTAAATCATAGTATACTTTCCAATAAAATTATTATAAGGAATTAAGATGAGTGATAGTAAAGGTAGCAAAGAAATTGATTTGATTATTAAAAGGCTTGAAAGTTTTAGGTTAAAAGTAGAAAAAAACAAAAAAGGATATGCCGAAAGATATGATATTTAGTGGAATGTTAAATAATGAAAATATTAAGGACAATATAAATTATTATAGCTCCACTGGAACAACTGTTGTACAAGGTTCAGACGAAGTTAAAATAAAAGAATTGCTCAAGGATTTTGATATATCATGAAAACAGCTTTAATTACAGGTTTTACCGGTCAAGTCGGCTCTCAATTGGCCGATTTTTTACTTGCAAATACAGATTGGGAAGTTATCGGTATGATGCGTTGGCTTGAGCCAATGGATAATATCTATCATCTAAGCGATAGGATCAATAAAAAAGATAGGATTAGCATTTTTTATGCAGATTTAAATGATTATACAAGTTTGCAGAAACTTTTTGAAAGCAAAAGGCCTGATTTTATTTTTCATTTAGCAGCACAATCTTATCCAAAAACTTCTTTTGATTCTCCTATAGAGACTTTACAAACTAATATTATCGGTACAGCAAATATTTTAGAAAATATTAGAATTTTACATCAAAAAGATGGTTATGATCCAGTTATTCATGTTTGCTCTTCAAGCGAAGTTTATGGGCGTGCCAAAGTAGGTGTTAAACTCAATGAAGAAACCTCATTTCACGGAGCAAGTCCTTATAGTATTAGCAAAATTGGCACGGATTATTTAGGAAGATTTTATGGGGAGGCCTATAAACTTAAGACTTTTGTTACAAGAATGGGAACGCATAGTGGCCCAAGAAGAACAGATGTATTTTTTGAAAGCACAGTAGCAAAACAAATTGCTTTGATAGAAGCGGGATTTCAAGAACCAGTTATCAAAGTAGGGAATTTATCGAGTGTTAGAACTTTTCAAGATTGTCGTGATGCTATAAGAGCGTATTATTTACTAGCTCTTGAGAGCGAAAAAGGGAAAGTTCCATGCGGAGAAGCGTTTAATATCGCAGGCGAAGAAGCCTTTAAGCTACCCGAAGTTATTGACATACTTCTTGGTTTTTCTACTAGAAAAGATATCAAAGTTGAACAAGATGAAGAAAGACTTCGCCCTATTGATGCAGATTATCAAATGTTTGACAATACAAAGATTAAAAGCTATATCGATTGGAAGCCAGAAATTCCAGCTAGAAAAATGTTTGAAGATTTACTAAATCACTGGCGTAGCGAGATCGCCAGAGGCAGAATTCCTCTTAATCGTTAAGGTAAGATATGAGGATTATACGTTCACAAACTCCCCTTCGTTTAGGACTTGCAGGAGGGGGAACCGATATTAATTTATATTGTGATAGATACACAGGTTATGTGTTAAATGCAACAGTCTCTCTTTATATTCATTGCACTTTGATAGAAAGAAAAGATCATAAAATCATTTTTGATTCGCCAGATACTAATTCATACGCTGAGTATCAAAGCGAATTAGAGCTTAAAAATGATGGAAATTTAGATATCTTTAAAGCAGTTTATAATCGCATCGTTAAAGATTTTATCAAAAAACCTTTGAGTTTTTCTTTACATACTTATTCTGACGTGCCTAGTGGAAGCGGTTTGGGCGGAAGCTCTACCTTAGTCGTTGGAATCATTACAGCTTTTGTAGAATGGCTTAATTTGCCTTTAGGGGAATATGAGATTGCAAAATTAGCCTTTGAAATCGAACGTGAAGATATGAAGATCGTTGGAGGTGCACAAGATCAATACGCTGCTACTTTTGGTGGCTTTAATTTTATGGAATTTTATGAAAATAAAAGGGTTATTGTTAATCCTTTACGCATTAAAAATTGGATATCAAGTGAACTTGAAGCAAGAACGGTTTTATATTTTACCAATATCACGCGTGAGGCAAAAGATATAGAAGAGCATAAAAAAGGGAAATTGGGTGATGAAAATTCTTTAAATGCTATGCATGCGATTAAGCAAGATGCTTTAGATATGAAAGAAGCTTTATTTAGAGCTGATTTTGAAAAAATAGCACAAATTTTAGGTAAATCTTGGAATTCAAAAAAAATCATCTCTGAAATAGTCAGCAATGATGAGCTTGAAAGAATTTATAAACTCGCTATAGAAAATGGAGCTTATAGCGGAAAAACGAGTGGAGCTGGTGCGGGTGGTTTTATGTTTTTCTTTGTGGATCCTATCAAAAAATATAAACTCATAGAAGCCTTAAATAAAGAACAAGGCTATGTGCAAGATTTTTCATTTACAAAAGAGGGTGCAAAATCATGGAAAATATAAACTCATACATCAAGGGACATTTTAAAGATTCTATTTTAACCAAAGAGCAAATTTTAAAAGATGAAAATTTACTTGAACTTATTAAAAATGTTTCCTTAGAGGTAATAAAAGCTTATAAAAATGGTAATAAAACGCTTATAGCGGGAAATGGCGGTAGTGCGGCTGATGCGCAACATATCGCAGGGGAATTTGTAAGCAGATTTTATTTTGATAGACCGGGGATTACAAGTATAGCACTGACAACGGATACAAGCATTTTAACAGCCATAGGAAATGACTATGGTTATGAAAATATTTTTTCAAGGCAAGTTGAAGCACAGGGTGTAAAAGGGGATGTTTTTATAGGAATTTCAACGAGTGGTAATAGTAAAAATATCTTAAAAGCCTTAGAAAGTTGCAAGAAAAAAGAAATTTTAAGCATAGGATTAACCGGAGAAAGCGGCGGAGCTATGGATAAAATGTGCGATTATTGCATCAAAGTTCCTTCTTCTTGCACTCCAAGAATTCAAGAATCTCACATAGTTATAGGTCATATTATATGTGCTATCGTTGAAGAGGAGCTTTTTGGAAAAGGTTTTGGTATTTGAAAGCTATTGTTTTATGTGGTGGACTTGGTACACGTTTAAAAAGCGTGATAAAAGATATCCCAAAACCTATGGCACCGATAAATAGTAAGCCTTTTTTGGAATTTATTTTTACCTATCTTAAAAAGCAAAAAATTGATGAAATCATTTTGGCAGCTTCTTACAAATATGAAATCATACAAGAGTATTTTAAAGATGAATTTTTAGATATAAAAGTGAGATATAGTATAGAAAAAGAGCCCTTAGGAACCGGTGGGGCGATCAAACAAGCTTTGGAGTTAGTTAAGGAGGATTGTTTGGTTTTAAATGGGGATACCTTTTTTGATATCGATTTGACTAAAATGAAGTTAGATAAAAGTAAAATTTGTCTTGCTTTAAAAAAAATGAATGATTTTGATCGTTATGGATCAGTTGAACTTGATAAAATGGGAAATATCACCTATTTTAAAGAAAAACAGTATCTAAAGCAAGGTTTTATAAACGGTGGAATTTATCTTATCTCAAAAGATATTTTTCAAGATTTTCATTTGGAAAATCAATTTTCTTTTGAAGAATTTTTGCAAGAAAATTATAAAAATTTAAAAGCAAGAGCTGAAATTTTTGAAGATTATTTTATAGATATAGGTATACCTGAGGATTATAAAAGTTTTGATTTTAAAATGCGTTAAG
>NZ_JACHTP010000022.1:0-33236 GCF_020135855.1 Campylobacter sp. B0100352/1 | reverse complement strand
TTCTGACTTCTTTTAATGTAAAGTTGCATTGATAATTGCTCTTCGATAGGATTCCATATATCAGGACTGCTTGAATCTTTATAAAAAGCACTTTGAATTTTATTTTTATTCATAAAATTTTGAAAATCATTAATTTGAGCTTCATTAACATTTTTATCACGACCTATAAGTTTACCAATTAACTTAGTTTCACCTTCTAAATATGATAACCCACCCTCATTTAAAAAAGCCATTAAAACGCCGCCTTTACTTACATTGCCATCATTATCTATATAATGCGTTTTATCAATATAAGCCTTTGCATTGTCAATGGAATAAAGATTAAATATGCTGTTCGCATCAATAGGGACGTAACCATAACCATTTCCAAAATCTTTTTTAGTAGTATTAAAAGTTAAAGCTGCATCATTAATCTTATCAATATTATTTTTCCATTCTTCGTAAGTATATGTTTTGATAACATTTAAATTGTCATCAACACCAAAAGCATAAGGTATGCTTTCTAATTCTTCTTTACTAAGACTTGAATTTGAGGTTTGAGGCATAAGTTGTGAAAGTATCTTATACACATTTCCTATAGTTTTAGCTATATCAATTTTGTTAAAAAATGAAAATAAATAGTCATCACTTTCTTCAAAATTCACAAAACTTTCCATATCTTTAGCATAAATCTTATAATCTTTAGGTATTCCTGCAGCTTCATTGAAATCACTAGTAAAAAAACCATCTTCATCTACACCATAGCCTAGTATTTTATTAACAGCCTTAGATTTATCATTTACTAAATTTGAATTTGTTTCTTGGGTTTGTTTTAAAGAGGTATTATTTGAAATATTATTGTTGTTATTATGATTATTTAAATTTGTATTGTTGTTTATTTCTTTATTATTATCTACTGAATCATTTGTTTTAGAATTCTTTTTAGAATTTAAAGTATTTGTATAGTAATTATAATTTGAATAAGAATTTATACTGTTTATCATTTTACTGCCTTTTAGTATATTGATCATTTCTACCTTATATATCGGTAGAAATGATGAGAAGTTTATATTTTAGATTAATGCAAACTACTTACAATTTTAAAATATACTTAAAATAAATATATTTATAAATTATTTAATATATTTTATTGATTAGATTAATATTTTATAAAAATATTCTCTATAAAATGATATAAAAATATTTTTTATTATAAAAATATTAAATTTATTAAATATTAAACTTAATTAAGATAAATTTAATACAAACAAATTTAACAAAATATAAATAATAAATTTTATTATATAAAAAATTTATTATTTATATAAATAAACAATTTCACAAGGTGTAAATTATGAAAAAAAATATTTTTAAAAATAGTTTTTTGTGTTTATTGCTTGGAGTTGGATTTTGTTTAAGTGCAAGTAGTGCAGAAAACCCTAATGTTTTAATACAGGGGCAAGCAGCACAAGATGGCAATACAAAACCAAGAACTCTTGAGGGTTATGTACATCAGGAGGATTCTTTTTTTAAGTATTTAAAAGAAAATCACCCAATGTTTAAATACGAAAAAGAAGGACGCATAATTGGTAAATATGCTATTAGTGATAGAGAGGAAGAATATGTAGAATTTTCCAATGGTCCAACATTTGCCGAGCAAAATAATTTAGCTCATGCTTCAGTTACTTATCGCTTAGGAATGGAATCATTTTTAGATTTTCCAAATAAATTTGTAGGACCTAAAAAGTGTGGAGAGTGTCATCCAGCTCAATATAAAGCTTGGGAAAGATCTCGTCATGCTAAAGTTGTCCGTTTTCCTGATGAATTTGAAGAGGTTGGAAATGATTTAAAAAAACCTATGTATAATTCAAAATCTACAATTTTGCCTGAAGGAATTTATCCTGATGATGTATATGTGATCATTGGAACTCCTAGAACAAAATATGGTTTTATAGATAAGTGGCTTGTGCGTGGAACTTATCATGTAGAAGATGGAAATCTTAGCAATATGACTGGAAAAATTGTTGCGGGTGGAAATCAATTTTCAAGGCTTTGGAGTGAATTTTTAACTCCTGAAATGGCTAAAAAAATTGCAGAATTTTCTCCAGGTTTTCCGACCACTTTGGAACAATTTGGTGGTGATGGTTCACAAGTTTGGGGAACAAATTCTTATGCGGCTCAATATCGTAAAAATATGCTCTTTCAACCGGCAAGTTCTTATTGCGAAACTTGTCACAGTTTTAAATTTGACTTTAAAAGCAAAGAAGAATTTTATAAAGCTTTAGGAAATGCAAAAGAACTTAGAAAACATACTATTTCTAAGGGTATATCTTGTGAAGAATGTCATGGAGCTGGAGCCCATCTTTATGGTGCTAGAGGTGCTGGTATGCCTTCAAATTGTGAAAGATGCCATCAAAGATTTTCTTACAATGAAGAAGATGCAAAGAAAAATCCTAGAAAGCCTTTTAATGTGTTTTTCAAATCAAGTTGCCCAGCTTGTGGAACTGAAGGTTCGCAAATGTATAGTTCAGCGCATTATGATAAAGGAATGAGATGTGCCACTTGTCATGATCCGCATGAAGTAACTTATAATGATTGGAAAGATGGATATACAAAAGTAGGATTGAAAAAATCCTGCACAGATTGTCATGATACTCAAGCAAGTTTCTTTAAACAAGGTGGAGTACATTCTAAAGATAATTGTACAGCTTGCCATATGCCAAATATGATGAGTTGTGAAAATTTTGGAGCTATTCAAAATCCAGATAAAGGAGGATTTGATAATGTTAGAACTTCTCATATTTGGAAAATTAAAGTAGATAAAAATGCAAAAACTCTTAATCCGCCTGCAGGTAAAGAAAGGTCTCCAAAAACTCCAGGTTGGACTGTAGCTAGAGATGATGATGGAAGATTCTTCCTCGATCTTATGTGGGCTTGCGGACGTACAAGTTTTAGTGATCCAAATCTTATGGGGCCAGGTGCTAGTGGATGCCATAGTGCAGTTCAGTCTAATTTGCCAAAAAAACTTCATTTTAGTGATCAAGAAACAATTTATAATGTAGTTGTTGGTTGGCAAAAACCTGTAAAAGATGGATATGAAAATATTCTTAAAGGTATAAAAGAAATCGATAGAGCTATGGCTGAAAATCCTAAGCTATCTGTAGAGAAAAAATCTCGTGTAATTACCTTGGCAAATCAAGCAAGAGCTATTGCAGATAAAATACAAAAAGATGGATCTTGGGGTGTTCATGGACCAGTTTATTCTAAGAAGATCGTTGATGAAGCTTTAGTTTATATACAAGAAGCCAAAGATATTTTAAAATAAAATTTTTCGCCTATTTTTTAGGCGAAAATCGAAGGAGAAAGGCTTGAAACGAAATTTTATCAAAATCATATTTCTTTTTTTATGTTTTTGTGGCAGTTTGTATGCAGATGGGAAAATAAAAATTGGTATTTTAGATGGCGTAACTCCTATTAGCATGAGTGATGCTGAAAAATTTTTATATCAAAAAAATGTATATTTTATTGATATAAATTCTAAAGAAGAAAGAGAGATGGCAGGGATTATCCCTAATGCTATTTTAGTTGATAGCCAAAATTGGCAAAATTTACTTCCAAGTGATTTGAATACTACTTTAATATTTTATGGATCTAATCGTTTTACTTATAATGCCTCAAATCTTGCAAATCTAAGTCAAAAGTTAGGTTATACTCATGTTTATGTTATGCTTGATGGTATAGAATCTTGGGTGTTATCTGGTCGAAAAGTTCAAAAAGAGCAAGTAGAAAGATGGGAAAATGCTAAGAATTTGGCCGATTTTAAAGATAGTATTCACTCAAAAATGTATTTTGGAGATATTCCAAGCTGTAGAGATTGTCATGGAAAAGGTGAAGATAAAAAAATCATTCGCTATAGTAATGCTACAAATTTAGAACTTATCAATCAAAATTGTGCAAGTTGTCATAAAAATGTAGATCAAGAGTTTAAACATAGTATTCATCAAAATTTTAGTCAAATAACACTTGACGAAAATGGAAAAAAGAAAAAAACTCCAACTTGTACCACTTGTCATGATATCCATAGCAATAATGCATTGTTTAGCACTATGACTTTAAAACAAAGAAGTGATTTTAAATGCGGAGAATGCCACAAGGATAAACAAGATCGATATCATGATACTTTTCACGGAAAAGCTATGGTGTTGAATAATCCAGGTGATGCGCCTAAAATCGCTGCTTGTTATGATTGTCATGGTAAGCATAATATTTTAAAAGTTAATGATTTAAATTCAACCTTATCTTCTTTAAATCGTGTTCAAACTTGTGCTCAATGTCATCCGAATTCTAATGAAAATTTTTCAAACTTTATTGCACATGCAGATCATACAGACGGAAAGAATTTTCCATTGCTTCATGGAGCTTATGTTTTTATGACAGCTTTGGTGATTGGAGTTTTTGTATTTTTTGGATTGCATACTTTTCTTTGGAGTATTAGGCTTATTTTGGCAAGAATTTTTAATCCAATTCAATGGAAAAAAGCAAAAGAAGAGGCACATAGTGATAAAATTTTAATTAAACGTTTTTCAACTTTTCACAAAATTCAGCATTTTTTTATGGCTGCTAGTTTTCTTGGTTTAGCTTTTTCAGGATTGCCACAAAAATTTTATACAGCTCCATGGGCTCAAACCATGGTTAATGTTATGGGTGGACCAATTGGTGCAACGATTGTACATCATATAAGTGCTATTGTTATGTTTGCTGTATTTTTCTCTCACATAGGAGAAATTATTGTGGTAAATTGGAAAAGAAGGGATTTAGTGCGTGATCCTAAAACTGGAAAACTTGATAAAATGAAAATTTTAAAAGCACTTTTTGGCCCTGACTCTTTAATGCCGAATTATCAAGATTTTAAAGATATAAAAGCGCATTTTAAATGGTTTTTTGGTATGGGAGAAAGACCACAATTTGATCGTTGGACCTATTGGGAAAAATTCGATTATTTGGCTGTATTTTGGGGTATGTTTGTAATAGGATTTTCAGGATTAGTTTTATGGTTCCCGACTTTCTTTAGTTTGTTTTTACCAGGATGGATGATCAATCTTTGTTCTTTGGTGCATTCTGACGAAGCTCTACTTGCAACAGGGTTTATTTTTGCAATCCATTTTTTCAATACCCACTTTAGAGCAGATCGTTTTCCTATGGATATGGTTATTTTTTCTGGAACTCAAAGCGAGAGTGAAGTTAAAAATGAAAGAAATGTTTATTATAAACGATTGCAAGAAAGCGGAAAGCTCGAGAGTTTGTATGTGAAAAAATCTAGATTTGATTCTTATAAAGGTATAGCTAAATTAGCCGGTTATCTCATGCTTATTACAGGCATGGTGTTTTTATTCTTGATGATCTATGCTTTTATATTTGATTTATTAAAATAATTGCCTATTTTTTAGGCAATTATTTGATTGTGAAAGGAAGGAATGCTAAAAAAGATTATTTTAATTATAAATTTATTTGTATTATTTGCTTGTAGCGGTGATGATAAAATAGATAAAAATATTATTTCTAACGGAACTCAATCTTCTCAAGAAAATATAGAAATTTCAAACAATCTTGATATTAATTCTTATAAGGAAATCTCAAGTTTTTTTAAAAATAATCAAGAAATTATTTTTTCTAAAAAACCGACTTTGATTATATTTAGTGCTAACAACTGTATTTACTGTGAAAGATTAAAAAAAGAAATAAAAAATAATGAAGAAATTCAAAAAATGCTTAGTAGTGACTATAATTCTTACTATATTAATATAAGTTATCAAAAAATTCATGATTATCAAGGCGAAAAAATAAGCACTATAGAGCTTTCTCAAAAACTGGGTATTGACTCAACTCCAACTATAGTTTTTTTTAATTCTGATGGAAAAATTTTATTTATCTATCCAGGTTTTATCAGTGCCAAACGTTTTATTTTAACCATGGATCTTTTAAAAAATAAACAAAATCAAGAATTAGATGAAAATGAACTTTTGAAAAAAATATTTTTAAGTTATAGGGAGAAAAATGTTTAGAAAAATCTTTTTTTCTTTTTGGATGAGTCTTGTTTTACTGTCTATTTATGCAATTTCTTGTGCGATTGCTACTTTTATTGAAAACGATTTTGGGACAAATGCTGCTAAAGCGATGGTTTATAATGCTTTTTGGTTTGACTTGTTGCATCTTTTGCTTTTGATTAATCTTGTAGGTATTATTTTTATACATAAACTTTTTCAGAGAAAAAAATATGCCGCTTTATTATTGCATTGTGCTTTTATAGTTATTTTATTGGGTGCTGGAATCACGAGATATTTTGGGATAGAAGGCGGTATGCATATTAGAGAAGGACAAAGTTCAAATATCGTTGTTACTAGGGATGAATTTATAACTTTATTGCTTTACAATGATAATGGAAAAGTTAGAGAATATCAGTCTTTTGGAGTTGATTTTAATCCTTTGTTAAAAAATAGTTTTCAAAAAGAAATTCTAATTGAAAATAAAAAAGTAGATCTCAAATTACTTGATTATGAAAAAGCTTCTGATGCGATGAGTAGTCCTGTTATAAAGATGAAAATTTCTTTTAATGGAGACTCTAAGGAAATTTTACTCGTGCCAAATTATAATAATGAAAATGTATTGCCTTTTAGATTAGGAGGAGAAATTTTTGCACTCAATTGGGGTCCTGAAGAGATCACGCTTCCTTTTTCGATTGATTTGAAAGATTTTATTTTAGAACGTTATGCAGGTTCAATGAGTCCTTCATCTTACGCTTCAGATATTGAAGTGATAGATAAAGATAAAAGTTTTGAATATAAAATTTTTATGAATAATGTTTTAGATTATGGTGGATATAGGTTTTTTCAAAGCTCTTATGATGAGGATGAAAAAGGAACTATTTTTTCAGTCAATAAAGATCCTGGAAAAATTCCAACTTATATAGGTTATGCTTTATTGATATGTGGTTTTGTTTGGATTTTATTTGATAAAAGATCGAGATTTATTAAACTTTCAAATTATCTTAAAAATCAAAAAAATCTTATTTTGGTGATTTTTTGTCTTTTTATTGCACATACTAAGGTTTTTGCCGAATGGGATAGCTTAAAACTTGTGCAAAGCATCAAGGATAATTCTTCGCAGCATTCTTTGCTTTTTGGTAGTTTATTGGTTCAAGATTTTGATGGAAGAATTAAACCTATGGATTCTGTAGCAATGAATTATATCCATAAGATTATTAAGAAAAATAATTTTTTAGGATTAAATTATAATCAGATTTTTTTAGGCATGACTATGTATCCACAAAATTTTCAACATATAAAAATGATTAGCGTAAAAACTCCACAACTTAAAGAGATTTTAGGGGTGGATAAAAATGAAAAATATATAGCTTATAATGATGTATTTGATAAAGAATTTTACAAGCTTACAAATTATGTTGAAGAGGCGAATCGTAAAAAGCCTGTTTTAAGAAATCAATTTGATAAAGATATTTTATCCTTAGATGAAAAAATCAATATAGCTCATTATATTTATAGTGGAAAAATTTTTAGAATTTTTCCAGATCCAAGTCAAAAAACATATACTTGGTATTCTCCAGCTACTTCTATGCCTTTTGAGTCAAAAGATATAGAGAATATACAAAATTTACTTTTAAGGTATTTTTTTGATTTTGATCAAGCTTTAACAAATAAAGATTTTTCAAAAGCCGATGAAGATATAAAGAAAATTAAGGATTTTCAAAAATATTATGCTCAAAATCTTATTCCATCCAAAACAAAAATTAATTTAGAGATATTTTTAAATCACTATAATATTTTTAATAATCTTGTTTTTGTTTATATTTGCTTGGGCGGTATGTTTTTTATTCTTCTTTTTTATGAAATTTTAAGTTTAAAAAAGACATCAAAATGGTTTAAAAGAGTGTTATTTTTGCTAATTTCCTTTAGTGTAATTATTCACGCTCTTGCTTTGATCATTCGTTGGTATATTGGTGATCACGCACCTTGGAGTAATGCTTATGAAAGTATGGTTTATATCGCTTTTGCTTGTGCTTTTTCTGGTGTGATTTTTTATAAAAAATCTCCTTTAGCATTTTGCACAGCAAGCATTATGGCAGGAATTTCTTTATTTGTTGCTCATCTTGGTTTTATGGATCCTCAAATTACAAATTTAGTGCCTGTATTGAAGTCCTATTGGTTAAATATCCATGTTTCTATTATCACTGCAAGTTATGGTTTTTTAAGTCTTTGTTTTTTACTTGGAATTTTTACTCTGCTTTTATTTATGTTAAGAAATAAAAAAAGAAAACAAGTTGATCAAAGTATTTTAAATTTGCATTGCATTAATGAAATGGCGATGATATTGGGTCTTGCTTTATTAACTATTGGTAATTTTTTGGGTGGAGTTTGGGCTAATGAAAGCTGGGGAAGGTATTGGGGCTGGGATTCTAAAGAAACGTGGGCTTTAATTTCTATCGTTGTTTATACTATCATTTTACATCTTAGATTTATTTCTGTATTTAACAATCCTTATGTTTTTGCAACGGCAAGTGTGTTGGGATTTTATTCTATATTGATGACTTATTTTGGAGTGAATTTTTATCTTTCTGGGCTTCATTCTTATGCAGCTGGAGATCCTATGCCTATTCCAATTTTTTTATATCTCTTTGTGTTTTTTACTTTATTTTTTATTGTAGGAGCTTTTTTCAAAAACAAATTAAAAGGCCCTATTTAAGATGAAAAAATGAGGTGTTTAAAAACACTTCATTTTAGTAGTCTAAATTTTTATGTAAAATTGTGCCATTAAAATCGATATAAATTTTTATCCCATTACTGAGTTTTATTTTATAGTAATTAATCTTTCTTTCAATTTCTCTAGCCTTAACGTTTGGAAATTTATTTTTTATAATATCGATGATATTAGGTGGGAGAAAATTAAAATCAAAAGGATCTAATTTGCTTTCTATTTCTTTCCAAGTTCCATCGGATTCAAACTCAAGTTCTAAGCCATTGCTAAGATAAACTTCATAGGAGTTTCTATCTCTTTGAACTATACCTATAGGAACATTAAAATTTTTTTTAAGAAAAGTCTTAATATTATCAGGTAGATTATCAGGGGATATGATAATATCAGCATTTAAGTGTGTAAAAAAAATACAAATAAAGATTAAAAAAAATATTTTCAAGTTAATTTCCTAAAATATAATTTTATTATTTTAATTAATTTTATGTGAATTTTATGTGAATTTAAAGAAAATATTACAATTTTTTCAATAAAGGTTTTTAAATTTGATCACTTTATTTTTAATTTTTTTAAATATTATAGTATATTTTACTGTGCCTTATAGCAATTATAGCCTATTTGGACTCAATATTTTATTTTTTAAAGGCGATTATTGGCAAATTTTAAGTTCTATGTTTTTACATGGTGGATTAACCCATCTTATACTTAATATGATAGTGCTTTTTCAATTTGGCAGTGTATTGGAAAAATATTTAGGAAAGATATATTTTTTACTGGTTTATTTTATCGGTGGTATGTTTTGTTCGCTTTTGAGTGTTGCATATATTTATTTTTTTGATTCTAATGTTAATCTTATAGGTGCTAGTGGAGCAATTTGTGTTTTGATGGGTTATTTTGCTTTTTTAGATAGAAAAAGCACTTTGGGGATTATTATTGCAATTTTGCTTATGAGTTTTACCCCTTTGATTATGGGGATTAATATAGCTTGGTATGGACATATATTTGGTTTTATTTGTGGCTTTGCTTTGGCAAAAATAATAAGCATTAAAAAAAGATACTCTTAAATTGGAAGTAAAGCTTAAAACTTTTACTTCCAACCTTCTATATAATTTTTTAATTTTCTACCTACTTTAGGGTGTTTTAATTTTTTTATAGCCGAACTTTCTATTTGACGCACTCTTTCTCGTGTAACATTGAGTTCTTTTCCTATTTCTTCTAAGGTTCTATCACTTTCATCATCCATTAAACCAAAACGCATTCTAATAACGGTTTTTTCTCTTTCATTAAGCTGATCTAAAACCTCATCTATTTGTTCTTTTAAATCATCTTTGAGTATATGATCTATAGGAGAAAGGGAATTTCTATCTTCTACAAAGTCTCCAAATTTGCCATCATCATCACTGCCAATCGGTGCTTCTAAGGAAATAGGTTCTTTGGTGATTTTTATAACTTGTTTTACCTTATCTACGCTTAAACCAACTTCTTTAGCTATAACATTTACATCAGGCTCTTTGCCGTCTTTTTGTAAATGTTCTCGTATGATTTTATTGATTTGATTAATGGTTTCTATCATATGAATAGGAATTCTTATTGTTCTTGCTTGATCAGCAATCGCTCTTGAGATGGCTTGACGTATCCACCAAGTCGCATAGGTTGAAAATTTATATCCTCGTTTATATTCAAACTTATCAACAGCTTTCATAAGACCTATATTGCCTTCTTGGATAAGATCTAAAAATGGCAACCCGCGATTAGTATAACGTTTTGCTATGCTGACAACTAAACGTAAATTTGATTTAGCCATTCTAGTTTTTGCTTCATCTGATATTTTTTTACCTCGTTTGATTTGTTCTAAAATTTCTTTAAGGCGCTCTTTTTCCAGATCAAAGCTTTTTTTACTCGCTTCTTTTGTTTGAAAAAGCTTTTTAATTTCCATGTAAGTGCTTACCATAGTTGCTTCAAGGGCTCTTTCTGTGATCTCTTCTTTGCTAAGTTTTGTGATATCTTTGAGTATATCAGCATGACGATTTTTTAATTCTTCTGAAAACATAGGTAGGCGATATTCAAGGCGTTTGAGTTCTTTATCAAATTCTTCATCACTTTTGAGTGCCGTTTCTATTGACTTGACTATTTCACTGATTAATTTAGAAGTTGGTCCTAGATCCATTAATTTTTCTTTTAAGATATTTTTCTTAAACGCAATACCTAATTTATCTAAAAGTTCATCTCCACTTTCTTTATCTTTGGAAACTTTCAGCCAATCTTTTTTCGCTTTTTCTAATGCTTTGAATTTTTCTATAACCTTTAAGGTTCTTTCATCCTCTTTTTTATTTGTTTTTTTAGGAGTATCTTCTTCGTTTTCTAATTCTTCTTCGTTTTCTAATTCTTCTTCATCAATATCATCAAGTTTGTCTCCATTTTTTTCCTCATCGTCAAAACTTTTAAAGAGTTCTTTTACTCTTCTTTCTCTATTGATTAAAGGTTCGCGATAATCTAAAATAAAATCTATAAGATAAGGAACAGAGCAAAAAGCGTCGATGATGATATCTTCACCAAGTTCAATTTTTTTTGAAATTTCAACTTCTTCATCCTTGCTTAAAAGTGCGATTTGACCCATTTCTCTTAAATACATACGTACAGGAGAATCAGATCTACTCCATTCAAGTAAATCATTTTCATTAGCTAAGTCAAATTCATTTTCAAGGCTAATATCTTGAAGTTTTTGTTTTTCTTCTTGTAGTCTTTTCGCGTCTTCAATATTCTTCATTTGTGCAATCTCTGCAGCTGAAAATAATTGCACTTTATGTTTTTTCATTAGAGCGGTTATTTTTTTAACGGTGGCACTATTAGGTTGCTTGTCTAGATATTTGACTAGTTTTTCATAGGTGATGTAGTCTTCTTCGTTTTCTTTAAATAACTCTTCAAGCTCTAAATTTTGAGTTTTAGCATTCATCTGAATTTTTCCTTAAAACTTTGTAATTATAACCTTTGATTCTATCATAAAAATGCTTAACTTTTTTATAATTTTTTTATTTGATTTTATAATTTTTGAGAAAAAATTCAAATTTTTCTAAGGCTCGATTGAAATTATAATTTTTTCTTTTTAAGGTATAAAATTTACGTTCAAAATTGATATTTTTGATTTTTACTTCATATAAAATTTTATTTTCCAATTCTCTTTCTATGCTTTTTTTTGAAAAAACAGAAATTGCTTTTTTTTGTAAAACAATTTCTTTAATAGCAGTCATTCTATCAATCTCTAAAAATATTTTTAATTTTTTAGCAGTGGAACCAATTTCATTTAAAAATTTATCCCTAAGTCCAGATCCCATTTCTCTTAGAATCCATTTTTCATCTAATAACTCATCAATAAAAAATTCTTTTTTACTGAGTGTTTTATCGCTACTTGCAACAATGAGTTCATCCTTTTTCCAAAGTTGCATATCCAAATCTTCATATTCTAATAAAGTTGGGTTTAATTCTGTTTCAATTAAGGCAAATTCTATATGGCCATTTTTTAATAAATTAAGACATTCTTTCGAATTTTCTGTTTGAAAATGAATTTTAATTTGTGGATAATTTGACTTAAATTCAAACAAAATAGGACCAAGAAAATGTTCAACAATACTTTGAGTAGCTGCAATTTTTATATCTCCTAAAAGTATATTTTCATCGTGCAAATCTTTTAAACTTCTATGATATTCTTGCACTAATTTCATCCAAATTTTTCCCAAAAATAAAGCTTTAGGGGTAGGCAATAACTTTTTGCCCAATCTTTCAAATAAAACCCCTCCTAGACTATATTCAATATTTTTTATTATAATTGAAATACTCGATTGTGTTACACCAAAGTTGTTAGCTGTATAGGTAGGACTTTTTGTATTTAAAAGATCTAAAAAAATTTCCATATCTTTAATTTTCATAGTCATTAATTTAACCTTGCCTTAGTTTTCATTAAAATATTTTATCATAAAAATTAAAATAATATATTTTTATTATATTACAAAAATAATTATAATTTCAATAAAAATATTAAAAAATAATATTTTATAATTTTTTAGAAAGGAAATATAATGAATACAAAACATATTAAAAATATAATCAAATCTAATACTAAGGGCTTGATTTTTACTGCATGTATTGTAGTTTGCTCTATGTATCTTTCAAATATCCAAAGCATCAAAGATGCGACGCATCTTGCAGCTACGGCATTTGCTATTATTATTGGAGTTTTACTTTCTCCATGGTTTTTTAAATATCAACACACTTTTCAAGCTGGAGTTCATTTTAGTGCTAAAAAGCTTTTAAGACTAGGTATAGTTTTATATGGTTTTAATATCACATTAACCGAACTTTTAAGTGTGGGTTTTAATGGATTTATTCTTTCTGCTATTGTTGTGTCTTCTATTTTTATTACTTCTGTAATTGTTGGAACAAAAATATTCAGACTTGATAAAGAAACCTCTATGCTTGTAGGTGCTGGTAGCGCTATTTGTGGTGCAGCGGCTGTATTGGCTTTAGAATCAAGTTTAAAAAGTGATCCTTTTAAAGGAATTTTGGCAGTAGGAACAGTGGTTATTTTTGGACTTATTTTCATGTTTTTATGTCCATTTGGCTTTGCTTTCGATCTTATTCCTGGCTTTGATCAAAATGCTATGGGGGTTTATATGGGAGCAATTTTGCATGAGGTAGCTAATGTCGCTGGAGCTGCAGACATGGCAAAGGATATGGCAAATTTTGATCAAAAAGCTGCAAATATTGCAATTATTATTAAAATGATGAGAGTTATTTTACTTGTGCCATTTTTGCTTATAGTAACTTATTTTGTTGCTAAAAATCAGCATTCAAGCCATGGAAAGACTGCTAAAACCCTTACTATACCTTATTTTGCTTTTGCTTTTTTAGGAATGATAGTCTTTAACACCTTTTTAGCAAGTAGAGAAACTTTTTTAGGTATTGATACTAACACTATAGTGAGTATTGGAAGAAATCTTTGTACTATTTGTATTGTATTTGCTATGGCGGCTTTGGGCTTACAAATAGATTTTAAAAAGTTTTTAAAAAGTGGCGCAAGAGTTTTTGGATTGGCTTTATTTTTAGGAATAACGTTATTAATAGGAGGGTATTTTTTAACTCTATTATTTAAAGGAATTCTTTGGTAGTGAAATATTTTTAAAAGAAAATATTTTTCATTTAAAAATATGTATTATAATTTAAAGTCATTTTAAAAAATTCATTAAAAAGGAAACAAAATGAAAAAGATTTTGATCAGTGCAGCGGTTTCTTTATTGCTTGCTTCAAATTTGAGCGCATTCTCTTTTAAGCAAGACAGTTTAAAAGTTGATTTTGAAGGTTATAAAACTAAAGATATGATCGGAGTAAGCGGAGAATTTAAAGATGTAAAATATAAATTCTCTAAAAAAGCTAAAGATTTAGTAGGCTATTTAAAAGGTGCAAAAGCTGTTATTAAACCAAGTAGTGCTTTTATGGGTGAAGGAAATGATGTGATCACTCACAATATCACTAAGGTATTTTTCCCAAAATTCTTAAATAAATCCGATATTAAAGTTATGTTTCAAGATGTGATTGCAGGAGATAATAAAGGTCTTATTTCTGCAAAAATTACTATGAATAAAAAAAGTATAATAGTTCCTCTAAGTTATACTATAGACAATGATAAATTTGTTGCTAAAGGACAACTTGATTTACACGCATTTAAAAACAGTTCAGAAGCTTTAAAAGCTTTAAGTGATGCGGCTCCTGGTCACGGAGGAATTTCTTGGCCTTTAGTTGATCTTACTTTTAGTGCAGATATAGTAAAATAATTTTTAAGTAGCTTTTTAGCTACTTAAAATGCAGTATTTTCTAAATCCGCTTTCAAAAATTTGATAATTTTTATTTTCTAAACCCTCTAATTCCTTATAAATTTCACTACCTTTCCATAAAATAAATGTCGTTTTTTCAGAGCTTAAATCTTTACAAATTTGAATTAAAGGTTTTACATCCATTAAAGCTCTAGAAGTAATAACATCGGCTTTAATATTATTTTTATTTTCTTGTACTTTTTCTTTGTAAATATTTAGATTAGATAATTCACATTCTATTTTTATTGTTCTTAAAAAAGCGGCTTTTTTAGGATTTGGTTCAAAAAGATAGAAATTGCTTTCAAGTAAAAAGGCTAAAAAAATAGCAGGAAATCCCGCCCCGCTACCTATATCAGCTATATTTTTCACTTTAGAAAAATCAAAAAAACTAAGAATTTTTATGCTGTCTATAATATTTTCTTCGATATTTTTAATTTGAGTGAGATTGTGAATTTTATTAAATTTGATCAAATTTTCTTGATAAATTTTTACCTTTTCCTCAAAATCTTTTTGATTGAAATTTTCTAAAATAGAGTATAAAAAATCCAAATTCAAAGCAAATGTCCCATTTGTGATTGCTTAATATCTAAATAATTTTTATTAAAGCGGTTTGGATTGATAAGCACGGGTACTCGTGCTAAAATTTTATCTTTTAAGCTTTCTAATTTTTCTGGATTATTTGTAAGTAAATTGATCTTAGAAATTTTATAGTGTTTGAGTATAAAATCTACTATTTCATAAGTTCTTTCATCGGCTTTAAAGCCAAGTTGATGATTAGCCTCTATAGTATTTAAGCCTTTATCTTGGAGGGCATAAGCATTGACTTTATTGAAAAGCCCTATACCTCTGCCTTCTTGTCTAAGATATATAATCATACCTCCATTTTGCTCAATGTATTTTAAAGAGAATTCTAATTGCTCCCCACAATCACATTTTAAGCTTCCTAAAGCATCTCCTGTTAAACATTCTGAATGAATTCTAAGATTTAATATATCTTTTGGTTTGTCTTTAAAAATACATAGATGCTCTTTATCGTTTTCTTTAAAGCTTTGTATTTTAAAATTTCCCCATTTGCTAGGCAAATTTGCTATTTCTGAAATTTTTATAGTCATTGGTCACTTTCATGAATAAATTTATGTTAAAATTTTATAACAATTCTAACATAAAAAGGACAAAAAATGTTTAAACGCTTTAGAAGACTTAGAATGAATGAAAATTTAAGATCAATGGTAAGAGAAAATTCTTTAAATATCAATGATTTGATTTATCCTCTTTTTGTTGTTAATGGCGAGGGTATAAAAAAAGAAATTTCATCTATGCCAGATGTTTTTCAAATGAGTTTGGATGAAATTTTAAAAGAATGCAAAATCATTGTTGATCTTGGCATAAAAGCGATTATACTTTTTGGAGTTCTTGAAAATGATAAGAAAGATAGTTGCGGAAGTGACGCGCTTGATGATGAGGGGCTTGTTGCGCGAAGTATAAGAGAAATTAAAAAAGAATTTCCTAATCTTTTCGTTATCAGCGATCTTTGTTTTTGTGAATATACAGATCACGGGCATTGCGGTATTATCAACGCAAAAACCAAAAGCGTGGATAATGACGCAACTTTAAAAATTTCAGCTAAACAAGCCTTAGTTCATGCTAGAGCAGGGGTTGATATGATAGCACCAAGTGGAATGATGGATGGTATTATCGAAACCTTGCGTCAAGCACTCGATCAAGAAGGCTTTGAAAATTTACCTATAATGGCGTATTCTACTAAATTTGCTTCAAGCTATTATGGACCATTTCGCGATGTAGCAGAATCAGCTCCTAGTTATGGCGATAGAAAAAGTTACCAAATGGATTTTGCTAATGCTAAAGAAGCTTTAGGGGAAAGTTTGGAAGATGAAAAACAAGGAGCTGATATTTTAATGGTTAAACCAGCTCTTGCTTATCTTGATGTGGTAAAAGAAATCTCACTTCATTCAAATTTGCCTTTATGTGTTTATAATGTTAGCGGTGAGTATGCCATGTTAAAGGCCGCAGAAAAAGCAGGTGTGATTGATTATGAAAAACTATTGTATGAGACAATGATAGCGTTTAAAAGAGCAGGCGCAAAACTCATCATTACTTATCATGCTAAAGAATTGGCTATAATGTTAAAAAATGAGGTAAAATTATAATTTAATAAAAGATACGATTTTTTATTAAATTGGTAAAATAAAAAACACTTAATTGTATTTTTTAAGTAAGAATGATTTTTATTGCAATTGATTTACCTTAAAGGGAGATAGAATTTATGGACTTATCATTGTTGTTTAATATTGTGATGTATATATTGCTTGCTTACTTATATTGGACTTTATATAAGGTGGTAAGAATTTTTGATTTTGCTAAGAGATTTGAAAATGCTTTTAAGAAGAATAAGCAGTATATTTATATTGAAAATCCTTTATTTAAAAGTAATAATTATTCGCAACGATTTATACTTTGTTATATTGTGATTATAATTTGTTTAATAGTTTTATTTTTTATACTTAAAAAATTAGGTTGGTTGTCTATAATTTCATCTAGAGATTTGTTTGATTTTTTCTCTACAGCATATATTTTATTTTTTTTATGGGCAATACTTTCATGTATTATTTTACCGATTTTAATTTGTGTATTTGGCGATAGTATTGTGCGAAATGAAGATGGTTTTTTGGTTAGGGCTTTTGGCGAAGAATATTTTTTTGAAAATAAGAAGTTTACTCTTTATATAGATAAAGCTCTTATGAATTTTCGACGCGGACCAATACTTCCACATCAAATGATATATCTTCAAAAAACAAATGGAGATAAAAACGATATAATACTTTGTCTTTTGCCAAATACTGCTAAAAATAAAAAATTTATAGAAGAAAAATTGATTTTACAAGTTAAAGAAGAAAAATAAAAGGAGTTTTTTGATGAAAGAGCTTGAAAAATACAGCACTTGTTTAAAACGTATTGATGAATTTAGTCAAAATTTGGGTATGAAGAAAGAAGATAGAGCTATTTTTGAAATGAGACAGTCAAGCAAAGAAAATGAAGCTTGTTTGGTGCTTAAAAATGGTAATTTTGATTCTCCTGAGCCTTGGTTTATAGTGGATGAAAATGATGAAATCCATACCATGATTTCTTTGAGTAGTTTGAAAAATATTTTAGAAAGTTTAAAGCAAACTCAAAAGGAAAATTTTGAATTAAAATTAGAAAAGGCAATTTATCAGCAAATTCCTATAGATTTTAATGATGCGTGGGTGGTTGCTATGGATGAAATTAAAAAGCGTGTTAAAGAAGGCTTGATGGAATTTAATATAGATTTAGAAAAGCTTATTGTGGATATTAAAAAAGAGCATCCTAATTTATTTATGGATATGGAAGCTATGGTTGAAAGGGTAAAAAATAATGAGAAATTATAAAGCTTTTGTAAAATATTCCAAAGCAGGGCCTCGTTACACATCTTATCCTACGGCTGTGGAATTTAATACCGATTTTAAATATGAAGAGTATTTAGAAATTTTAAAACAACAAGACAGATCTTTATCGCTTTATTTTCATTTGCCTTTTTGCAGAAGTGCTTGTTATTTTTGCGGATGCAATGTGATTTATACTGCAAAAGAGGAAAGCAAAGAAAGATATTTAAATTATATCCTTAAAGAGCTTGATATTTTAAGCTCTATAATCAATACAAAAAAAGAAGTAGTGCAAATGCATTTTGGCGGAGGAACTCCTACTTTTTTTAGTGCTAAACAACTTGAAAAACTTATTTTAAAAATTAAAACTGTGTTTGAAAATTTTGCTTTAGATGCTGAAATTAGCTGCGAGATTGATCCTCGTTTTTTAAATGAAGAACAAGCTGATATTTTAACTAAATATGGTTTTAACCGTATTAGTTTTGGAGTACAAGATTTTGATGAGAGGGTGCAAAAAGAAATTCATAGAATTCAACCCTTTGATTTGACTAAAAATGCTTTAAAATTAGTAAGAGATAGAGGCATAAAATCTGTTAATATGGATTTAATTTATGGCTTACCTTATCAAACTTTAGAAAGTTTTACTCAAACTTTAGAAAAAATCTTGATTTTAAATCCAGATCGTTTGGCAATTTTTAATTATGCCCATGTGCCTTGGCTTAAGAAAAATATGAGAAAATTTGATGAAAACACTTTACCAAGTCCAGATATAAAACTTCAAATTTTAGAATTTTGTGAAAAATTTTTAAGTCAAAATGGCTATAAAATGATAGGAATGGATCATTTTGCTAAAGAAAATGACGAGCTTTTTAAAGCTTTAGAAAATGGCACTTTGCATAGAAATTTTCAAGGCTATACTACCAAAGGTGGTGCGGATTTGATCGGTATAGGGCTTACTAGTATCGGTGAGGGAAAAAAGCATTATGCGCAAAATTTTAAAGATATGCTAAGCTATGAAAGGGCTATTGATGAAGGAAGATTGCCTTTTGAAAGAGGTGTAAAATTGAATTTTGACGATGAGCTTAGAAAATATGTGATTATGAATTTAATGGCTAATTTTAAGCTTGATATTAAAAAAGCCGAAGAAGAATTTAAGATAAATTTTAAAGAGTATTTTAAAGAAGATTTGAAAGCTTTAAAAGAATATGAAGATTTTTTAAATATAAGCGAAAACGATATTAAAGTTAATGAAACGGGTGTTTTATTGATACGCAATATCGCTATGTGTTTTGATGCTTATATGAAAAATATCAGTGAAGAAAAGAAAGTTTTTTCTAAAACAGTATGAATTATGTTTCAGATCTTTGCGTAAAGTGTGGTAAATGCATACCTAATTGTACTATTTATGATATCAATCATGATGAGGTTACAAGCCCTAGAGGTTTTTTAGATCTCATAGCAATGTATAAGGAAGGAAAATTACAGCCTAATAAAGAACTTGAAAGTGTTTTTGAGTCTTGTTTTTTATGCAATCATTGCGTGGAGATTTGTCCTAGTAAATTAAGCGTGGATAATGCTATAGAAAAAATGCGTTTTGAACTAGCAAAAGAACTCGGTATGCCTTGGTATAAAAAAATCATACTTTCATGCTTGAAAAATCGAAAATGGCTTGATATATTGGCAAAATTAGGCTATATATTTCAAAGCTGTGCTTTTCATATTCAAAATAAAGATTTTGAAAAAAATTTAGGTATGAGGGCTAAATTTTCAATGCTTTTTGTAAAAAAAGGTCGATTTTTATCAAGTTTTAATAAAAAAAGTTTTTTAAATTCAAATCCTGATTTTATAGACAATGGTGGAAGCAAAACCATAGGTTTATATGTGGGTTGTTTGACGAATTATTGTTACACACAAACAGGTTTTTCTACATTAAAAATTTTAAAAGAGTTAAAAATCAATGTTGATTTGATGAAAAAACAAGCTTGTTGCGGGGTGGCGCATTTTTTTTCCGGAGATTTTAAAAGTGTTGAAATTTTAGCTAAAAAAAATATAGAATATTTTGAGGAAAAATTGCAAAAACTTGATGCAATAATTATCCCTGAAGCTACTTGTTCTGCTATGCTAAAAATTGATTATGAACGTTTTTTTATGATGCAAGATGAACAAGAATGGGCAAATCGTGCTAAAAAAATTTCTTCTAAAATTTATATAGCAAGTCAATATCTATATCAATTTACCTCTTTAAAAGAACTCTTAAAGAATAAAAAGCAAAAAAAATACAGCATTACTTATCACGATCCTTGTCATGCAAGAAGAGTGCAAGGAGTTTTTAAAGAGCCAAGAGAATTATTAAAAGCTAATTATACTTATATAGAAATGCAAGATTCTAATACTTGTTGTGGCTTTGGTGGAATAAGTATGCAAACAAAGCATTATGATAAAACTTTAAGCGTGGGTGAAAAAAAAGTAGAAATGATCAATCAAACCATGGCACATTTTGTAAGCGCTGAATGTTCAGCTTGTAGGATGCAAATTTCTAATAATTTGGAGCAAAAATCAAGTAAAGTAGTTTTTGCACATCCATTAGAACTTATTGCTGAGGTTTTATAATGAAAATTGTTTTTACGGGAAAAAGTAATGAATATGAGATTGAAAAATCCGGCTTTTGCAATGAAGCATTTGTGATTAAGGATAAAATTGCCAATAGAGATGGGGTAGATTTTATCACTAAAAATGTTAGTGTTTTAGAATTTAGTGATGAAAGCTTTTCTTTTGATGAGATTATAAAACATTTAGAAGTGAATGTCGGCGAAGATATTATTATCGTGGAAAATTTTTTCGAAAAAGAAGAAAGCAAAGATGAAATTAAAAATGAGCCTAAAGAAAATGTAATTGAAAAATCAAGTCAAAAATTTCAAATTATAAAATCATTTTCTAGAATTTTTGAGAATGCTAATTTTATTATTAAAAGTGAAGATGATATTCAAAGTGATATTATAGAGATTTCCAAAGAAGATAAGCTTGAAATTTTTAAAAATATAGAATTTGAAGAAATGGAAGTTAGTTTTGTTAAGCTTGAGATTATGGATTATGATAGCTCTTATGATAGTTTAAATTTTGATCTTGAAGCTTTTCCAAGCGGTGCAAGCTACAAATATGGGATTTCTCTAAACACTATGTATGTGATTTTGCAAGGAAAAATGTCAAGTGTTTCTTTATTTCGTTTTTTAAAGAGTTTTGTTTATAAAAATAAAAACGAAAAAAGTAGCCACAAAACTTTTTCCTTGACATTTAATCGTAGTGTAATTTATAAACTAAGTGTTTCTTTTGTTTAATTATTAGTGATATTTTCTATATTTGAGCGATTTTTTTCAATTAAAGTTCTATTTTTCTTTGCAATTTCCTTGAGTTCTGCAATATCTTCTTTTGCATTTTGAATATTTTGATTTAAGAGTTTGATTTTTCTTTCATAACGCATAATAATAATAAAAATTGCAAATAAAAATACAATAATTAAAAATACAAATAATAAATGCTGCATCTTTACTCCTTTTCTTGTGTGTAATACTATAACATTTTTCTTAAAAAAAAATGATTTTTTGTAAAAAATAAATAATTTTATTTAAAATTAAGAATTGACTATTATATAATTATTTTAATCAAAGATTAAGGGTTTTTGATGAATTTTCTTTTTGAAAATATATTTTTACTTCTTTCTTCAATAAAAAATCTTACAAAAAGATTGAATTTATTATTGCTAAAATTTTACAAAGGATAAAGTATGAATTACAAACAGCTTCAAATTGATAATTTTTTTAATTATCTAGCCATACCTTCTCAAAGTAACGCAAAGGTTCAAAATTTACCGAGTTCTAAAGGACAATACGATTTAGCGCTTTTATTAAAAAAAGAACTCGAAAATTTAGGACTTAGTGATATTTTGTTGCAAGATAATGCTATATTAACCGCAAAACTTAAAGGAAATTCAAATAAAAAAAGTGTAGGTTTTTGTGCTCATTTAGATACAGTAGATGTGGGTCTTAGCGATGTGATAAAGCCTCAAATTTTAAAATTTACAGGTGAAGCTTTATGTTTAAATAAAGAAAAAAATATTATGTGCGATCCTAAAGATCATCCTGAACTTTTAAAATATATGAATGAAGAGATCATTTTTTCAGATGGAACAAGTGTTTTAGGGGCTGATAATAAAGCAGCCATTTCAACCATCATGACTTTGCTTTATTATTTGATTCATGAAAAATGTGAGCACGGGGATATTTATGTAAGTTTTGTTCCCGATGAAGAAATAGGACTTAGGGGTTCTAAAATGCTTGATCTTAAGCATTTTAAACCTGATTTTGCTTTTACGATCGATTGCTGTGAGCTTGGAGAATTAGTATTTGAAACCTTTAATGCTGGATCAGCTTTTATAGAAATACAAGGGGTAAGTGCACATCCTATGAGTGCTAAAGGGGTGCTTTTAAATCCAACTTTGATAGGTATAGATATCGCTAATTGTTTTGATAGATTGCAAACTCCAGAAAATACAGAAAATGATGAAGGTTATATTTGGGTGCAAGAATTTCATTCTGATCAAATCAAAGCAAGTTTGTATCTAAATATTAGAGATCATAATAAACAAAAATATGAAGAAAAAAAACAATACATTAAAGAAGTGGTTGAATTTATGCAAAAACGATACAAAAGATCGGTTATATCCTTAAAAATAGAAGATGTATATTCTAACCTCAAAGATAGCATGAATGATCATAACAAAATAGGCTTAGAAATTTTACATCAAGCTTTTGATGAATGCAACATCAAGCCAAAAACTTTTCCTATGAGAGGTGGAACTGATGGAAGTGCTTTAGCCTTAAAAGGTTTATTTGCACCAAATTTTTTCACTGGAGCGCATAATTTTCATTCTGCGTTTGAGTTTTTACCCTTAAAATCTTTTTATCAAAGTTTTGAGGTGGCAAAAAGTATTATCAAAATCGCATCAACAAAATAAGGAGTATTTGTGCAAAATTCATTTTTATTTAATATGCAGCGTATAGGAGTTGCTTTTATTATATTTAGTGTTTATGCTGTTTTTAGTGCTTCTTGGGCTTCTACGGGTTCTTTAATGCCTCTAATAAAAGCGGATTTGGGGTTGGACAATCAAAAAGCGACTTTGATTACAAGTATTGTTGTTGTCGCAAAAATTTTTGGTGCTTCTTTTACAGCTTTTTTAATTTATAAATTTGGGCTTAAAAAAGGATATTTTTTGGGCTGTCTTTTGATGAGTTCAAGTGTATTTTTAACTTTTATAGAAAGCTATCTTGGAATTTTAATCATACGTTTTTTAATGGGACTTGGTTCAGCTTGTGCGTTAGTGTGTTTGGTGCCCATTACTCAACAATGGTTTGAAAAGAAAAGTTTGCATTTTATGATCAGTATCAATACAAACTCAAATATAGTGGGTTATATTATAGGAATTCTTTTTGCAGAAAGTATTTCAAATTATTTTGGAAATTGGCGTTATTCTTTGTCTTTTTACGCGTGGATAAATTTGGTACTAATTGTTCTTTGGATCTTTATAGGAAAAGATCAAAAGATGGATGAAAAACAAGAAAAAATAGACAATAAAAAAGAGTTTTTATCAGCTATTAAATCACGTTTAACTTGGGGTATGATTGTTTTTTATATGGGGCCGATTTTATTTTTAAATTCTATTTTTACATTTTTACCTACATTTTACGTAGAATATGCAGGTTTTACTAAAGAATTAGCCGAAATAGCAAAAAAAGAAATTCCTGTTTTGGCTAATGCAGCTATCATTTTTGGGCCTTTTATAGGAATTTATTTTAAAAGAAAGGGTTATTCTTTCAAAAAGATGCTTTTAGTTGGAAGTTTGTGTATGCTTGTAAGTGGAATTTGTATGCTTTTCTTAAAAAAATGGATTATGGTGGAAATTTTTGCTGTTTTATCGGGTTTATTTTTCTCTTTGTGGTGGCCTTTTTTCTTTAATCTTCCTTCAGAATTAAAAGACACAAATCCACAACGCAGCGCTTATATTATGAGTACTTTTTGGACGATAACTTTTATTATTTTATCTTTAAATCTTGAAATTGTATCATTTAGTGTTGATAAAACAAAAAGTTTTACTCTAGGTTTTACCTATATGTTTATTTTGATTTTGGTTTCAGCTATTGCATCGCTGTTTGTTTTGCCTAAAAAAGATCATTTTATAGAAGGAGGAAAATAAAATGAAACTCATACCAGAAATTGTAGATTTAAAAGATGAATTTGTAAAAATTCGTCATCAAATTCATGAAAATCCAGAGCTAGGCTTTGATGAAATTCAAACTGCAAAATTAGTGGCTGAAAAATTAAAAGAATTTGGCTATGAAGTTTATGAAGGTATTGGAAAAACAGGCGTTGTTGGAGTTCTTAAAAAAGGAAATAGCTCTAAAAAAATTGGACTTCGTGCGGATATGGATGCTTTGCCTATGCAAGAATATACTCAAGTAGATTATAAAAGCAAAAAAGAAAATATAATGCACGCTTGCGGACACGATGGGCATACAAGTTCTTTATTGCTCGCTGCAAAATATTTATCAAATCAAGATTTCAATGGAACTTTAAATCTTTATTTTCAACCTGCCGAAGAGGGCTTAGGCGGTGCAAATGAAATGATAAAAGATGGATTGTTCGAAAAATTTGATAGCGATTTTATCTTTGGATGGCATAATATGCCTTTTGGATCATCTAAGAAATTTTATTTAAAAAAAGGTGCCATGATGGCTTCTTCTGATAGTTACACTTTAGAAGTCATTGGCAAAGGAGGACATGGAAGTGCTCCTGAAAAAACCAAAGATCCTATTTATGTGGCTTCTTTACTTGTAATGGCTTTGCAAAGTATAGTATCTAGAAATGTCGCTCCGCAAAATTCTGCCGTTGTGAGCATCGGTACTTTTAATTCAGGCCATGCTTTTAATATCATCCCAGATAATGCCATTTTAAAAGTTAGTATTAGATCGCTTGATAATGAAACTAGAAAATTAACTGAAGAAAAACTTCGTAAAATCTGTCAGGGAATAGCGGATGCAAATGATGTAGAAATTAAAATTTCAAAAGAAATTATAGCTCCTATAACCATCAATAACGATGAAGCGGTGGAATTTGCATCAGAAGTTGCTAAAGAAATTTTTGGTGAAGAAAATTGCGAATTTAATCATCAGCCTTTAATGGGAAGTGAAGATTTTGGATTTTTTTGTGAAATGAGAAAGTGTGCTTATGCTTTTTTAGAAAATGAAAATGATATATACTTGCATAATTCTCATTATGTCTTTAATGATGAGCTTTTACCTAGGGCGGCAAGCTATTATGCAAGTTTAGTTTTAAAATATCTTAAATAGAATCTAATATTTCAAGTGTAATTTCTTCTTTTAAACCTTTGATTTGAATTTCTTTGAGTTTAAGGTTTGAAGGAAGATCGTCTAATATTTCTTGATTGTTTTTAGCTTTTATATTTGCACACAAAGCAAGTAAAATTCCCCTATAAGCTTTTGCAAAATGACTCACTACTTTACCATTTTTTATAAATTTATAGGTAAAAAATTTCTTTTTAGGAATATAAAATTTATCATAAAATCCTGCTCTTAAATCAAGAATTTCTTCATTTTGCAAATATTCATCTAAAGCATCACTAAAATGCTCTTTATAAAATTTTTCTATATTAAAATTTCCAAGTTTTGCGCCTTGTTTAAATTTATAAAAAGGAAGAGTGTCACTAGCTTTTACAACCCCAAAAAGATTTGAAAATATAAGAGTATTTTTTAAAATATAATTTTGACTTTCAAGGGTCAAAGAACTGAAATTCAAATACTCATAACTTACACCATTATAAAGTGTTATGGCACTTTGAGTAGGAGCTTTTCTTAAATCGTGTTTGAATTTATTTATCTCATTTTCATTTTTTATACCAAAAAGCTCTTTTAAATCCTCTAAGCTAGAACGTTGAATATATTCTTCATACTTGCTTAGAGCTTGCATTCTAAAGGTGAATAATTCTTTAAAAATACAAGAATTTTCATTGATTGGATTTTGCGTGCAATTTTGATTTTTGCTTTCGCTTGGAGAGAATAAAATTTTCATCATGATCCTTTTAGATCATTAAAATGGAGATTTTTCTCCATTTTAATATAGTGGCAAATAAGAATCACCAAGAATAGAAACAACTTCAGTGAAATCTTCGCCATTAATAGTTAATTTTTCTATAACTTTTTCTTTTTCCATAGAATATACACTTAAAGGAACATCTTTGAAAAATACTTCTACATTGAGTTTATAGGTTGGATTTTGAGTAATTTTTTCAAGTGCTTTTAGGGCTTTATCTATGATTAAAGTTTGTTTTTCATCTTTACTGTTTTCTTTGGCTATTTTAAGCATAGAATTAGCCATTTCAATATAATCTTTAAAAACCTCTTTAGTATCTAAAGAAAATGTGAGTTTTGCATCATGAATGGTAATATTTTCTAATATTTGAGAGAGTGTAGAATCTGAATCGATTTTATTTGTATTATTTTCATCGACATTTTTAACCGAAATTGAATCTATATCATATTTAAAGCCATAAGAATCTAGCATATCTAATAATTTAAGATTATAATCTATATTAGCGCTAAGATTTAGATTGAGTTGATCATTGCTTTGGATATTTATACTAGAAAGATAATTATTATTTTCATCATTCTTTTTGGTGTTTAAATTTTTAAATGATATTGTAAAAGGATTAGAGATTAATTCTTTAAGATAGTCATTGATTTTTTGATTTTTATTTAATTTTATTTTATCTAACTTGCTAATCGTTTCATCATCGAGTTTTATGTTTTTAAAAGTGACTTCATCTTGTAATTTTTCATTTTTAGAAAATAAAAAATTTAATAATTCTCGAAAGGAAATTAGACCTTTTTTATCTCCTGTATAAACTACATTAGATTTATATTCTACATTTTCAATTCCAAATATTTTTTTATGATTTTCAGGATTAAAAACTTCTAAATTAGGACTCATGCATTTTATAAAATTACCATCGTTTTGGCATTTAAAATCATTGAATTTAAAAAAGTCTTTGCTTGAATTTTGCTCTTCTTTGATCTGTGTATTGAGAGCATTTTCGTATTTTTTTATAATGGATTGATCTAGTGAATTGTTGTTACATGCCGCAAAGAAAACTAAACTGATGCCAATTATAAGATTTTTTTTCATATTTTTTCCTTATTTTATTTTACAAAGATAAATTATAACAAGAAACTTTTGGATTTTATACAAAAACAGAATAAAAAATAAAAATTTTTAAGTATAATACCTTTCTAAAATTTTTAAATAATGATAAAAGAAAGGACAAAATGAAGAATTTATTTTTAGGCATTTTTGCAGCTATACTTGCTATATTTTTAAGCGCTTGTGGAGAAAATTCAAAACAAGTTAATTCTCTTGAAAAAATTAAACAAAATGGAATTGTAAGAATAGGTGTTTTCGGCGATAAACCCCCTTTTGGCTACGTGGATGAAAAAGGTAAAAATCAAGGTTATGATGTTTATTTAGCTAAGCGTATAGCAAAAGAACTTTTAGGAGATGAGAATAAAGTTCAATTTGTACTTGTTGAAGCTGCGAATAGGGTGGAATTTTTAAAATCAAATAAGGTTGATATTATTTTGGCTAATTTTACTCAAACCCCAGAAAGAGCAGAGCAGGTGGATTTTTGTTTGCCTTATATGAAGGTGGCTTTAGGGGTTGTTACTCCAAAGGATAGTACTATTCATAGTATAGAGGATTTAAAGGATAAAACTTTACTTATAAACAAAGGAACAACAGCGGATGCTTATTTTACAAAAAATTATCCTAATATAAAAACTTTAAAATACGATCAAAATACTGAAACCTTCGCAGCTTTAATGGATAAAAGAGGAGATGCTTTAAGTCATGATAATACTTTACTTTTTGCTTGGGTAAAAGATCATCCTCAATTTAAAATGGCGATTAAAGAGTTAGGAAATAAAGATGTTATAGCTCCTGCAGTTAAAAAAGGTGATAAAGAGCTTAAGCAATTTATTGATAATTTGATCATTAAACTAGGCGAAGAGCGTTTCTTTCATAAAGCCTATGATGAAACATTAAAACAGCATTTTGGAGATGATGTTCAAGCTGATGATGTGGTTATTGAAGGCGGTAAGATACAATAAAGGTTTTTCCTTTATTGTATAAAAATATGCAAAAAAAATATAAAAATATCACTTATGCGTCATTGGGTGGAGTATTAGAATTTTATGATTTTGTTCTTTTTGTATTTTTTTTAGATATTTTTTCTAAGATTTTTTTTCCACAAAATAATTTTTTTTGGACTCAAATAAATACTTATATATCTTTTGGGATAGCTTATCTGGTTCGTCCATTTGGAGCTATAGTAATGGCGCATTTTGGAGACAGATACGGCCGTAAAAACATCTTTTATTTGTCTGTATTTTTGATGGTTATTCCTAGTCTTTTTTTAGCTTTTTTGCCTAGTTATGAAATGATAGGACTATATTCTACTTTTGCTTTATTTTTAATTCGCATTTTGCAAGGTTTGGCCATAGGGGCTGAGGTAAGTGGAGCTTGGGTTTATATCAGCGAATTTACAAAAGGAAATAAAATTCCTATTGTGCTTGGCTTTGCTTCTGCTGCTTTAACTTTAGGGTTATTGCTAGGAAATTTTACAATTTTGATTTTGGATAGTTATTTTTCCAAAGATCAAATAGAGCAATATGCGTGGAGATTTCCTTTTATTTTGGCTGGAATATTTGGAATTTTTGTTTTGTTATTGAGAAAAAAAATAAATGAAACTCCGGAATTTCTTAAATTAAAGCTTCAAAATCACTTGGTCAAATTTCCTTTAAAACAAGCTTTAAAAACACATAAAATGAGTATGTTTATTTGTTTTTTAATGACTGTGGTTTTAACAAGTGGTATTGCAACTTTAATGATTTTACCAAAATATTTTTCATCGATATTTAATTTTACTTCATCTCAAAGTTTATGGATGCAAAATTTTGGAATTTTAGCTGTCATTTTTGGATCTATAATTCAAGGATTTTTAGCCAGTAAATGGGGGAGCTATAAAATTTGTTCCTTTTTTAGTATCACATTAATGATTTTTGGAGTTCTTTTTAGTCTTTATAATCAGCAATTTTTATGGTACTTTTTGATCGTTTGCTTTTCGCAAGGTATTATTACCTTTGCACCTGTTTTTATGACTCAAATTTTTAAAAATGAAATCAAATTAAGTGGCTTAAGTTTTTCTTACAATATTTCTTATGCCTTGTTAGCTTTTTTTACACCTTTTGTGATTGATTTTTTATACGAAAAATATTTAGGATTTTATTTTACTTTTGTGGGAATGTGCTCCTTATTTTGTGTGTTTTTGTTAAAAAAACACACAAGGAGTTTTAAAATTAATTAAGATTTTGCAAAACTTCAAAAACAACTTTAGAAATTTTTTTTACAGAGGCTATTTCACAACGTTCATCTGTAGAATGAGGATTGTAAATATTTGGACCTATAGAGGCACATAGTAATTTTTGTTTTTTCTCTATGATGCCGCATTCAAGTCCTGCATGAATGGCTGAAATTTTAGCCTCAGGGGATACTTTTTTCAAAGCTTTAAAAACTAAGTCGCTGAGTGCATTTGGTTTGCCTTCCCAAGGTGGGTAAAAATTGAAACTTTTGCTTTGATAGCCAAAAGCTTTGAAAAATTGTAAAGTTTCAAATTCAATTTGTTCTAAGCCATCTAAAGTGTTAGATCTTGCAAAAAGTGCAAATTCTATTTGATTGTTTTGCATTTTTAAGGTTGCAAGATTGATACTAGTTTGAACTATACCTAGATTTTCATCATAAGCTCTCACTCCATGAGAAAAGCTATTGATGGTATCTAAAAGTTTATCGCTTTGATTGCAAAATTCAAATTCTTTTTCACCTTTAAATTCGCATTTTATCCATTCATTGCTTTTAACTTCATTTTCAAAACATACTAAAGCTTTAGCGTGTTTTGGTATAGAATTAACCCTTTCTCCACCTTCAAAAAATATGATTTTTCCATGATTTTGTTTTATAAATTTGGCCATTTCTTTAATGGAGCTTTTTTCATTGTTTATGATATTAATTCCTGAATGACCGCCTTTAAAATTTTGTGCTTGTAATTCATAAATTTTACCTTTGCTTTTTATATTCTCATAATGTAAAGTCGCTTCTATATCAATACCACCCGCACAACCTATCATGATTTCATTATCGCTTTCATGATCTAAATTTAAAAGCATATTTGATTTTATAGTATGTTCTAAAGAATTTACCCCCATGAGGCCAACTTCTTCGTTATTGGTAAAAAGGCATTCTAAATTTTCAAATTGATTCATCGCACTCATCATAATCGCTATGCCTATACCATTATCTGCACCTAGGCTTGAATTTTTGGCTTTTAAATATCCATTTTCTTCGTAAACATCTACTTTGGGTGCGTCCCCCATGCATACCATATCATAATGACTTTGCAAACAAAGCTTAGGATTTCCTTTGATAGCGTGGATATTTCCGGCTTCATCTACATTAACTATAAAATTTTTATCTTTAGAATAATTGATTAAAAATTCTTTCATTTGTTCTGTTTCATAACTACAATGTGGAATTTTGCATAAATCTTTAAAATTATCTATAACTTTTTGCATTTTATCTCCTTTTCTTTGTTAAAATTATGGCATATTTTTTTAAAAAATAAGGATAAAATTGAGAATAAATTATAATAAAATTTTAAATTTAAGAAGTGTTTTAAGCGATCCTAAAAAACTCTTAGCGATTTTGGTTTTTTCGCTTACAATTGTATTTATTCAAAACTATATGGCAAAAATACCAAGCTTTAAAGCTAAGGTCGTTAGGGTTATTGATGGTGATACTATAGAAATTCTTCATTCCAATAAAACAAGTAAAGTGAGATTTTTTGGTATAGATGCGCCTGAAATCAAGCAAAATTTTGGAAAAGAAGCTAAAAATAATTTAAATGAAATTTTAAAAAATAAAGAAGTAGAAATTTTTTATAAAAATAAAGATATTTATGGTAGAATTGTTGCTATTGTCAAACTTAATAATACGGATATTAATTGCTGGATGGTGAGCAAAGGTTATGCTTGGGCTGATACTTATTATACAAATGTGTATGTTAAAGAGCAAAAAATTGCACAAAAATATAAATTAGGACTTTGGCAAGAAAAAAATCCGATTGAGCCTTATAAATGGCGTAAGCAAAACAGATTTTGAGAGTGGTTATGAAAAAATATATACTGATTATAGTGTCGCTTTTGGGATTTTCTGGATGTTTTATTAATGAAAGAGGAATTTCAAATCGTTTTTACGATGACTGCAAGGAGTATTATGATGCAAGTGGAATGTATCATAAAGATTGTCCTAGCAACTGGATTGATATTAAAATGACTCCTTGATCATTTTCCCATTGAGGCTAAAATTGTTGCTGCCATTGCATCGGGATTAACATTAGATGTGTTTGAATTTTCTCCTTGTTGTGTATCTTTTGTTGAATTAAGCGGCGGACGTTTTAAATCAAAAATATGTTCTTCTGTAGTTACAATTTGTATTGTACCTTCAAACATTTTTATATCTTTTGTATATCCAATTACCTTAACATCTCTTTTTTTGGATGTCTCATCAAATAAGGCATGGGCTTCAAGTTGAAGAATATCTCCTATTTTTAACGGAGCATAAAAAAAACATTTTGTGCCTATAACAACAGAGAATTCTTTATTGATTGCAGCTTGTGCAACATAATTAGCAGCAGCAAAAATAAAAGCATCAAAAATCAATCCATGTTCATCGACTACCATATCATTTGTTGTGATTAAAATAGACTTGGCAAAATTTTTATCAATTTCAATAATGGTACCAGCTACCGATGTATTAAGTTCTAAACATGTCGTAAGTTCAGATCTTACTTTAGATAAATTTTCTTGCGAGACATATTCTTCAAGTTGTACATAGTCTTCAAAATTGTCTTTTTTTGCCATTTTTCACCTTTTATTTTTGATAAATATTTTATCTATAATTTCAAAAATGAAAATCGGCAGAAAATAAAAATAATTTATATCTTTATTTTTACATAAACTCTTTTTGGAGCTTCATAACCTTCTATAGTAAGGTTTTTATCGTTTGGATCCAAAAAATCATTTAAAGAATAAGAATCAATCCATTCTGTTTTTCTTTGCTCATTTTCATCGGTTTTTTTAGTGCTTAAAATTTGAAAATCTTTAAAACCTGCTCTTTCGCACCAATTTTTTAAAGCACCTATACTCGGAATAAAATAAATATTTGGAATTTTTGAATAAGTTTTATTTGGAACAAGTGCAATTTCTCTTTCATCTTCTATATACATAGTATCTAAAAAAACTACTCCATTTTTATTGAGTCCTGATTTTAATTCTTTTAGCATCTTAACCGGATCGCTTCTATGATAAATAACTCCAAGACAAAAAATCACATCAAATTTAAGCGGATAATTTGGAAGATCTTCAACACCTAAAAGTTCATATTTTATTGAAGTTTTAGCTAAGGCATTAATGAGTTCAAATTGCAATCGATATTTTATAGAGGGATCAAAACCTATTAATAATGCTGGATTAAATTCAAGCATTTTAAACATATAATAACCATTATTACACCCAATATCTGCTACGGTTTTTCCCGAAATTTCACTCATAAAAGACTTTAAAATATTAAATTTAATAAAACTTTGCCACTCTGTATCAATAAAAAGATCATTTATTTGGAAAGGACCTTTTCTCCATGGTTTTAATTCTTTTGCAAGTTCTAAAATTTCATCCATTTGAGTATTATTTGTGTTTAAAATCACACAATCTTTTAAATAGAGCTTATTTTCGCAATTTAATTCTTTTAATCTTTGAATTTTGGAGTATAAAGGGTGTCTTGATAATTGATTTTCTAAAATATTTTTCATTGGAGCCTTTTTAGGGAATATATTTTTTTAAATTATACAAATTGAAATTATAACAAAAAGATATTTACAAAAATTCTTATATGAAGTTAAGAAAGTTTAAAAATTAAGCAATCTTATGCTTAAAATTGATTTAATATTTTTAATTTTCATTGTTTTTGTTTATGATTG
>NZ_JACHTP010000021.1:0-26235 GCF_020135855.1 Campylobacter sp. B0100352/1 | reverse complement strand
AGCAAAACACCTAGCCACTGCTGGAGGAGAACATTTAAGAGATAATTTAACAAAAGGTAGAATGCCAAATCAAATGGCTAATCGCTTACAAGAAAAACTTAAGGATATACAAGGAAAAGCAAGTGAAGGTGGTATATCATCAGGAAAAAGCGAACCCTATCAATCAGGAATTAATCCCGATGTTACACAATAATAAAACTAACACAAGGGTGGTAAGTCCTTGCATTAGCGTTTCACAAACGGCGATAATTTACTTTTTAGACTTAAAAAAGATTTCTCTTATTTCTTCTCTAAAAAGTGTAATTACTACTGCGATTACCGCAATGAAAAGATTAAAAAGTTCCATTATGGACTCCTGCTTATTTGGTTTCCACCCACACACCCAACCAAATAGCCAAAAAAAAAGCTCGATTCCCATAAAAAGAACCGAGCTTAAACCAAATAAACAGGTTGTGAAACCTTTAGTCCATCTACCAAATGGATTAAATTAATTATATCATAAAAAGGAGTAAAAAAATAATGAATATTTTTAGGCAAAAGCAAAAAATAGAAAAGAATGAATTTGAAACATCAAATAATCCTTATCTTAATGCAAAAACTGAATGGCTAGAAAGATACGGCGATTATATCACTCGTGCTAAAAATTGGCAAATTGTAGCGATGATTAGTTTAACTATGTGCTTTGTATGTGTGTTTTTTATGGGTTATATCGGTTCTCAAAACAAACTTATACCTTATATTATAGAAGTTGATAAATTAGGAAATACAGCTAAAATAGGATTGGTGCAAAATACTAACTTGAAAAATCCAAATGTAATAAAATATAGTTTAAATACTTTTATTTATTCTTGGCGTTCTGTTTGGGGTAATGCTGAAACTCAAAGAAAATTTATATTTGACGCTTATACATATATAAAGCCAAAATCTAAAGCGTTTAATTTTCTAAATGAAGAATATCGTAAAAACAATCCTTTTGAACGATCGGCAAAAGAAAATGTGCGAGTTAAAATTAAAAATATTGTTCCACAAAATATCGATACATGGCAAGTTGAATGGGAAGAAACGACTACAAATTTAAATGAAGATATTCTTTCTAAAGAAACTTATAGAGGATTATTTCAGATAATACAAATTGTTCCTACTACTGAAGAACAAATTTTAAAAAATCCTTTAGGGATTTTCATTACAGATCTTAATTTTGCAAAAATTTTATAAGGAGTTAAATATATGAAAAAGTTTATTTCTAACACAAATATAGTTACAAGGGAAATCCATCGCACCCCAAAAAATTATAAAAAACTTTATTTAATTGCGTCTTTGCTTTTATTTATTGGTAATGGTGCATATGCTAGCGATCTAAACGAAAGAGATTTTATAAATCTTACACCAAAAGAAAAAAAAGATTTAGCAATAGCTCAAAAATGGATAAATTCAAAAACTACTACGATACAAGGAAACAATGGAGAAGTAATTTTTCTTTTTGGCGAATCAATGCCAAGTATTGTAACTGCACCATTAAGACTTACTGACATTGCTTTAGAACCTGGAGAAGTGATTAAAGATGTGCAAATAGGTGATAGTATAAGATGGGCTATATCTTTAAGTATTAGCGGAGAAGAACCTTATTTGATCTCTCATATTATCGTAAAACCTACTGATAAAAATTTACAAACTACTATGAATATAATGACAAACAAACGCGTTTATCGCTTAAATTTAATATCAGAAGCTAAAAAATTTATGCCTGCTATCTCATTTAACTATCCAAATCAAATTATACGCACATTAGAGGATTATAAAAATCAAATGAAGGCAAAATCTGAAGCTAAAAATTTTTATAAAACAAAAGATGATGAAATTCCTAGCAATATTGAAAATTTAGACTTTGGTTATAGTATTAAAGGTAACGCACCTTTTAAGCCTTTAAGAATTTATAATGATGGTATAAAAACCTATATTCAAATGCCAAAGAATTTAAAATTTTACGAAGCTCCAGCACTTATGGTTTTAGATTCTAGCAATGAAAAACAAATTGTAAATTATCGTTTAAAGTATGATACTTTCATTGTAGATAGGCTTTTTAAAAAAGCAATTTTACTTTCAAATATAGGCTCAAAACAAGAAAAAATTACAATAATTAAACATTCTAGTAAAGCTAATCAAGATATAGTTAATAATGTGCTTTATGATTTATCACTCCAAAACAAAAAGGATAACAAATGAGAATTTTATTTTTGGCGTTAATTACAATTTTTATAACTTCGTGTGCAAGAGTTAGTCCAGATTATTTTACCTCTAGTTTTTTAGTTGAAGAAACAAAAATTAATTATAATAAAATTGCAGATGATTTTTCGCAATTTATTACTTTATATTATTTGCCTAACAAAACTACATTTTACTTTAATGATATGGATAATAACAAGTCATTTTCCAATTATTTTGTAAATACATTAAGAAGCAAAGGCTATGCAATAAGCAATGATCATTCAAGAAAAAATCTAACTTTTTTAAGTTATCAAATTTCACAAATTGATAATGAAAATATAGTTGCGATATTCAATATTAATGAAAGTAAAATTAGCGTGATTTATAAAATCATAGAAAACAAACTTGTAAAAACAAATATAACAAGTTTTAATTTTGATTCACAAAATTAAAGGTTAAACTATGCTTGAAATTAACACTTCTCCAAACAAATTTTTACAAAAAAATAATAAAAGACTTTCTAAAGTTCCTATTATAATATTATTTAGTATTGCTGTAATTATATTATTTGGTGTGTTTTACGTAGCCTTATCAAGAAAACAAAGCTTAGAAAGACAAGCTACTCAAAACACTCCAAAAGAAGAAACACAAACAACAAACAAAAATGGTGATATTAATTCTTATATTGAAAAATTATTACAAAATCAGCAAACAAAAAAACAAAATTCAACTTTGCAACCTGTCAATCATACTAGTCCTACTCAACAAATACAACAAGAAGCAAAGCCTCAACCTATTCAAACTCCTACTCCTATTCTTATTCGAGGTAATGAAGTAGATGAAAGAGAGTTAAGATTAAAAAAAGATATGCAACTTAAAGCTTTAATTAGTCAAACCTCCTTAGGAATTAAAAGTGAAACAAAAGAAAAGTCGGGAATCAATAATCACTTTACTCCTTCTCAAAATGATTATCCTAATATTCCAAACGATCAAATAAATACAGGAACAGGATTAGGAAATTTAGAAACTAATACGAATAAAGACACGCAAAGCCAACAATTTTTATCACAAAAAAATAATAATGGATATTTAAAACATTCCAAGAAAAAACCATTAAGCCCTTATGAAATCAAGGCAGGGTGGAATATTCCTGCTGTTTTAATCACAGGTGTTAATTCTGAACTACCAGGTCAAATTCTAGCTCAAGTAACTCAAAATGTTTATGATACTTCAACAGGAAAATACCTTTTAATTCCACAAGGAACAAAAGTCGTAGGAGCTTATTCAAGTAATATAATTTATGGACAATCAAGACTTTTAGTGGCATGGAATAAGCTTATTTTTCCAAATGGAGATACCTTAGATATTGATAGTATGCAAGGGACTTCACAAGATGGTTATACAGGTTTTGAAGATGAAGTAGATAATCATTATTTTAGAATTTTTGGATCTGCATTTTTGCTTTCTTCTATTACTGCAGGTATTGCATTATCTGATAATTCAAATACAAACAGCGATAAAGAAACAGCTTCAGATAAAGCTATTTCTCAAGCCATTCAGCAAATGGGACAGGTTGCAAGTGAAATGATAAGAAAAAATATGAATGTTAGTCCTACTTTAAAAATCCGTCCAGGATATAAATTTAATATCTTTGTAACTAAAGATATTATTTTAGAACCTTTAGAGTTAAGATAATGGATAAGTTGTTAAAAGAGCGTAGAATTATTATTTTTGGTAATTTACTTTGTTGTTTTATTCTGGTGTTTCATACTTATGTTAATTGGGATAAACTATTAATATTAGTTCCTGCTTGGATTGTTGTAGGCATTTTAGAAATAATTTTAATTATTGCTTATTTTGATAACAAACGAGGTATCAAATATTACAAGAAGATACATGAATTTTACAAGGATATATAATGATTGATATTGATTTAATCGAACAATGTAAAAATCCAAATGTAGAAACTCAAATTATACAAAAAATTATTCAAATAGAAAGCAAAAATGAAAATTTAGCGATTAATATTAACAAAGTAGGTTCATTTGTTCCAAAAACAAAAGATGAAGCAAAAACACTAGCACAAAGCTTTATTAATAAAGGTTATAGCGTTGATATTGGTTTAATGCAATTTAATTCAAATAATCTTAAAACTCCTACTTTTAAAAATTATAGCATTGATGATCTTTTAGATCCATGTAAAAATATTAAAGCAGGGAGTGATATTTTTTATTTGGCGTATGAAATGACAAATGAAAATCTAACAAAGGAGGAACGTATAAATCAAGCCTTGAGTATTTACAACACTGGGGATTTAAAAAAAGGATTTTCTAATGGCTATGTAGCTAAATATGATTCAACCACAAAAATCGTAGATAACTTAGAAGAAAAAGCAAGAAAATCAAACACAAAGATTAAAATTGCTTATAATCTTTTTAATCTACAGACACAACAAAAGGAGTAAAAATGGAAAATGAAAATTTAGAAGAAAATAAACCTATACAATCTAACGAGAATGAGCCGAGCTTATTTGATCTTGATGATTTAAAAAATGAGGAGAAAAACAATGATTAATAATATTACAATAGGAGGTCGATTAACAGCTGACGCTGAAATTAAACATACTAATCAAGGTAGTATAATATGTAATTTTACCTTAGCAAATAATAGAAAATATAAAGAAATAGAGAATTCAACCTATATTGAAGTTTCACTTTTTGGATCTTTTGCAAGTGCTATACACCCGCATTTAAAAAAAGGAGTTTCTGTAAATGTAGTTGGCGAACTGACTCAAGATAGTTGGGAACATGAAGGAAGAACTTATTATAAGCATAGAATAAAAGCAAAAGAAATAGATTTTAGAACGCCAAAAAAAGACAAACAAGCTATACCAAATATTGAAGAAGGAGATAATTATGAAGGATTTTAAAGAATTAGAGATTATACCGAATTTTAGCTACGAAGTTGATCCATTAACTGCTGAAGAATTAGGTGCATTTGAAGAAAATGCTTTAAATGAAAAAGACGCTAAAGAAGGTATAGAAGATCAAGGATAATTTTATGAAAAATAAAGACTTTATACAAGAAACAGCCGATAAGATCATAGAAAGTTTGAAAAATGGAACTGCACCATGGATTAAACCTTGGAAAGGTGTTGATTTAGTTAATAATATGCCTTATAATCCTATAACAAATAAGCCTTATAATGGTATAAATAGTATTAACTTAATATTGCAAAACTATAGCGATCCTAGATGGCTTACTTACAAACAGGCTCAAAGCATTAATGCACAAGTGCGAAAAGGTGAAAAATCTACCCTTATTCAATACTGGCAATTTAGTGAAATGATTGATAAATTAGACGAGGAGGGAAATGTCATAAAAAATGAAAAGGGAGAAGTAGAAAAAATCGAAGTAAAGCTAGAAAATCCTAAAGTATTTTTTGCTTATGTTTTTAATGCTGAACAAATAGAAAATATGCCAAAATTAGAGCATAAACAAGAACTTGATAATTTTAAAATAATTAAAGAAGCCCAAAAAATTTTAGATGATTCAAAAGCAATAATCCATCATCAAGGAAATAGAGCTTTTTATAGTTGCACAAATGACACTATTACGCTACCTCCTAAAGAAAATTTTATAAGCGAATGTGCGTATTATGCAACTGCTTTGCATGAATTGGGACATTGGACAGGTCATACAAGTAGGCTAAATAGAGAATTAAATAATCCTTTTGGTTCTAAAGAATACGCCAAAGAAGAATTAAGAGCTGAAATTGCAAGTTTTTTATTTAATGCTAAAATAGGTTTAGACTATGATCCAGGACAGCATGTATCATATATTAATAGTTGGGTAGAAATTTTAGAAGATAAGCCACACGAAATTTTTAAGGCTACTTCAGATGCTACTAAAATTGTTAATTTTCTTGAAAACCTTTCTTTGGAGCAAAAACAAAAAATAGATCTTGAAAATTCAAATACACAGAATCAAGAACTTAAACAAGATGAGGAGTTGAACTTGACAACTAAAAAAACTTACTTATATGTTCCTTTTACCGAAAAAGAATTTGCTAAAAAAGCAGGTGCAAAATGGGATAAAGAAGCTAAAATGTGGTATGCCCCTAAAGGCACAGATCTCAAGAATTTCAATCAATGGTTAAATCAAGATCAAACACAAAATTATAACAATGCACATGATGAATTTAAAGCTTTTTTAGAAAAATACGAGCTTAATATTGAAGGACAACCTATAATGGACGGAAAACTTCATAGGGTAAGTGTTATAGGAGATAAAGGGAGAGAAAAAAGTGGAGCTTATGTAGGTTTTTTAAACGGACACCCTGCAGGATTTGTTCAAAATTATAAAACAGGTATTAAAGAAAATTGGAAAAGTGCTAATTCTTTTGAAAATACTAAAAATCAAGAGATAAGCCTTAAAAATGCAATAGAACACAATAAAGCTATGAAAGAAGCTAGAGAAAAAGAACTTGCACAAGCTTATGAAAAAACAGCTTTAAAACTTGAAGAAGAATATAATAATGCAAAATGGGCTAATTCAGAACACCCATATTTAAAGGAAAAAGGCTTTGATAAAAACTTTTATCTCAAGCAAGATAAAAACGGGAATTTATTAATTCCTTTGAGAGATATTGATGGCAAATATTGGGCTACTCAAAGAATATTTATTAATGGGGATAAAATGATAGGGGCTACAAGAACAACAGAAGAAAAAGAACAGGGTATAGAATATCCAGCTAAAAAACAAGGTAATTTTTTCTTACTTGGTGCAAAAAATTTAGACAATGTAAATGAAGTTTATATTTGCGAAGGCTTTGCAACAAGTGCTAGTGTTTATGAAGCTACAAAATCTCCTACCATAATGGGTGTAGATGCTGGAAATTTAGAAATTATTGTAACAAACATAAAAGAAAAATACCCTAAAATGAGTATTATTATTGCTGGAGATAATGATATAAAAAAAGAATTAAATGGTAATAAAAATGTAGGTAAAACAACAGCTCTAGGCATACAAGAAAAATACCCTGAAGTAAAAGTTGTATTACCAAATTTTACAAATGAAGAGGCACAAAAAGGTTTGAGCGACTTTAATGATTTAATGAAAAGCAGAGGCTTAGAAGAAATAAAAAAACAATTAAAAGAACAAATTGCAAAACAGTTAATGGTAGAGAAAGCCACTACTAAAGCTCTTGATAAAAATAAAGGTATTAATAAAGAAATTTCAGCTAAAAAAGATATAGGGATTTCTTTATGAAAAAACAAGCTAATCAAGCTTTAGTTTATATATTAGGGCTTATTGGTATTTTTTTAACATTTACTATTATTAGCCAAATTGCAACACAATATCTAGCACAATCTTTTAATTATTCTCCTAGCTTGGGTGAAACATTGTTTTATAATTTTTATAATCCATTTAAATGGATTTCTTGGAGTTATATTTATTATTCTTTCTATCCTGAATTTTTCAAAAAATTTTTTATATTAATGTTTGCAGGAATTGCATTTTGTTTTATCATTTTTATTTTGGTGAAACTTGCCTTTTTGCGTAAAGCAAAAGCAATAGAAAATCTTCACGGATCGGCACATTGGGCTACTTTAGAAGAAATTAAAGAAAGTGGTGTATTTGATAAAGATAAAGGCGTGTATATCGGTGGTTTTGAACATAAAAAAACACTTCATTATTTAAGACACGATGGCCCCGAACATGTAATGCTTTTTGCACCAACAAGAAGCGGTAAAGGTGTAAGCCTACTTTTACCTACACTCTTATCTTGGGGAGAATCTGCTCTTATATTTGACATAAAAGGCGAGTTATGGGCTTTAACTGCAGGTTGGCGACAAAAATACGCCAAAAATAAAGTATTAAAATTAGATCCTACTTGTTTAGATGATAGTGCCGTAAAATTTAATATTTTAGAAGAGATAAGATTAGAAACAATACACGAGATTAAAGACACTCAAAATATTGCAATTAATATCATTTTCAAAGGAGAAACTCCCCCTTCTAATCCTACTCAAGGTAGCACATCTTATTTTAAAAGCGAGGCGGGAAATTTCTTGGTTTCAATTATACTTTATGCTTTACATTTAAAAAAATATCGCAATGAAAATACTCCTAACTTAACAGATATTTATAAGTTTATCAACGATCCAAATCAAAGTATTGATGAGCTATTAGAAGAAATGGTTGAATGCGATATCTCTACAATGGATAAAAATACACAAGAAATTATACAAAGCATATCAAGATCAATGAAAAATAAAGCTACACAAGAATTAAGTGGTGTAATTGGAACAGCTTCAGAAGCTTTAAATCTTTATATTGATCCTATCTTAGCAAAAAATACAGCAAGAAGTGATTTTAAAATAAAAGATTTAATGAATCACGATAGTCCTATCAGTCTTTATCTGGTTATTCCACCTGGTCAAAAAGATAGATTACGCCCTTTCTTTAATTTACTTGTCAATCAAATTTTTAGAACCTTAACAGATGATTCTTTAAACTTTGAAAATGGAGAAAATGTAAAAAGATATAAACACAAAATGTTAATTTTAGCTGATGAACTTACATTGTTTGGGAAATTAGGAGTTCTTGAAGAAAATCTTGCTTATATGGCAGGATATGGAATGAAGTTTTATGGATCTATTCAAGATATACAACAACTTTATTCTATTTATGGCGAAAAGGAAACAATTATTTCAAACTGCCATATAAGAATAGCATTTGCACCAAATAAAATCGAAACCGCAAAACTTTTATCTGAAATGGGCGGAATTACAACCATTATTAAAAAATCTCTTACAAGTTCAGGAAAAAGAACCGCTGTAATGCTTGGCAATGTAAGCGAAACAATACAAGAGGTGCAACGCCCTTTAATTACACCCGATGAGTGTATGCGATTACCTTCAGCTAAAAAAGATAAAGACGACAAGATAATAGCTCCTGGCGATATGCTAATTTTTATAGCGGGTCAGGCTCCTATTTATGGGAAACAAATTTTATACTTTAAAGATCCCGCATTTTTAGCAAGATCAAAAGTAACACTAGACAAACAAGTTAGCGATATTTTATAAAGGAGTTAAAATGGCAAAAATACATTTTGTTTTAAATGGTAAAGGTGGCATAGGCAAAAGCTTTATAAGCTCTTTACTATGTCAATATTTTTTAGACAAAGAAGAAAGTATCGTCGCTATTGATACAGATCCTAATAATACAACTTTACTCAATGTAAAAGCCTTAAAAGCTAAATTCTTACAACTTATTGATGATGAGGGTAAATTTGATGTCCGTGCCTTTGATAAAATTGTGGAATTAGCTTTTGAAAAAAAGGCTAAAAACTATATTATTGATAGCGGTGCAACTACTTTTATACCTTTGATTGATTATCTTAAAGAAAATGAAGTTTTAGACTTTTTAACAAGCAATAATTTAGAAGTATTTATGCATATTCCGATTGTCGGAGGACAAGCAAGAGATGATACTATTTTGGGATTAACACAACTAACCCAAGCTTTTAATTGCTCTTTTGTGGTGTGGGTTAATGAGTATCACGGATCAATTATCAAAGATAATTTAGAGTTTGAAGAAACAAAAGAATATCAAGCTATCAAAGAAAAAATCAAAGCTATCATTTATCTTAACGCTTTAAGTAAAGATACTTTTGGCAAAGATCTATTAGAACTCACATCAAAAAATTTAACTTTTAATGAAGCTATGCAAGATAAAAGCTTTTCTTTAATGTCAAAACAAAGGCTTAAAATTTTCAAAGATAAAGCATTTATCCAAATAGGCAATATATTATAATAATATCATTATGATATTATTATAATATTAATTTAATTTTATATTAATATTGTTATGATATAATTGTATTCATCATTATAAAGGAGTAAAAATGCAAAAACAATATCCCGAAGTGCATAGCTTAGAAGAAAGCCTTGCGATACTTAAAAAATATAAAGATGATTTGACTAAAGAGCAATACGAACAAAATAAATCTATTATTTGCGGATTTGCTATCGAAGATATGTTTGCAAATGAAGAAGATATTATCAATCTCATTAAGGTAGATAAACAAGAAAAAACACCTGATGAAATCATCGCTGAATATAAAAAAGAATGGGGAGTAAATGATTGATAAAGTTTTAAAATTTTTAGATGATGGTATTCCTAAAAATGATTTTGATAGACAACTTTTAACTTCTAATTTAGTAGGTGCAACAAATTTAATAGAATTAAGCAAAAAAGAAAGAATAATAACTTTACAAGCCGCTAAAAAATTAAAACTTAATCCCATTAAAGGCAATTTTGATTATCAGCATTTAAAAGATATACATAAAGCACTTTTTAAAGATGTTTATACTTGGGCGGGACAAGATAGAAACGAACAGGGCATACACGGACTTTTTATAAAAGGAAATAGCTTTTTTTGTAAAGGAGAATATCTACCCCAAGAAGCTAAAAAAATATTTGATAATCTTGCAAAAAATAACTATCTAAAAAACTCCAAAGATCTGAATCATTTTGCAAAAGATTTAGCAAATTTTATGTCGGATTTAAATGCTTTGCACCCGTTTAGAGAAGGTAACGGCAGAACTCAAAGAATATTTTTAAATGAGTTAGCTAAAAATGCGGGTTATAAACTTGATTTAAATTTAATTCTTAAAGAAAAAATGATTGAAGCATCTATTGAAGCTATGGAATGTCGCAATGGAAAGCTTGAAGCTGTGATTAAAACCAACCTAAAAAGCTTTAGACAAAATTTAGATTTGGAGCAAAATAAAGGAATATCATTGTAATACTATGAAAAAAATTATTACGATTTTTACCTTTTCTTCTGCTTTTCTTTTAATCTTTTCATATCTTATTTTTTACTTTGGTGGTTTTCATTTTAATCATACAAGATCAATGCCTTTAGGATTATATCAAGAAATTGATTCTTCCACCTTAGACAAAAACGATATTGTACTTTTAAAAATACCGCAAAAGAAAGAAATTTTATTAAAAAAAATTGTTGCAGTAAATGGCGATTTTGTAGAAGTTAATAATCAAGGCGTTTTTATCAATAAAACCCTTATGCCTGATTCTAAGATTTTTTCATTTGATAGTGAAGGCAATCCACTAGAATTTAAACCTTTTAAATACAAATTAAAAGAAAATGAACTTTTTGTAATGGGTGAAAACATAAAAAGCTATGATAGTAGATATTTTGGAGTTGTAAATATACTCCAAAATGAAGTAAAAAAAGTTAAATTATTGATATTATTTTAATATTAATATAATATTATTTTATTATCATAATAATATTACAAGGAAAGCAAAATGAATAAAAAAGAACTCATAGAAGAAATTGCAAAAAAACACCATATAATATTAGACGAAAACGATCCTATATTTGCGGTTGTTAGTGCTAACGAAATAATCTTTGATAATTTTTTAGAAAAAATAAATTTACTTTTCACAAAACACAAAACAGATTTAGAAAGTTATAAATTTAATATATTTAATGAAATAAGAGAATATAGTAAAAGCAACCAAGAAGCATTAAAAAATATTTTAATACAAACACAAACAAATCAAAACACCATTAAGTCACCAGAAGAAAAAGCAAAAGGTGTCAAAGAAAAGAAAAATACAAATATTAATTTTTGGATTATCGCCATTGCTAGTCAAATTATTTTTCTTCTTATTGGTTTAATCATAGGAATAACAATATAATATTATTTTATTATCTTTTTAATATTATATTAATATTGTTATGATATTATTTCAATATAAATTAAAAATAAGGTTTTATTTATGATTATATCCGTAGTAAATGAAAAAGGTGGGAGTGGAAAAACTACATTAGCCGTAAATCTTTCTGCAAGATTAGCTGAAGATGGTGATAATGTTTTACTTATTGACGCAGATCCGCAAAAATCAACCGAAGTTTTTTCAGATATGAGAAGTCAATCGAATTTAGAGCCTTTATTTTCAAATGTTTCAAAAACAGGTGTTAGTTTGGGCGATGAGATTAAAAGAATGAAAAATACTTTTGATAGCATTATAGTTGATACAGGTGGTAGAGATAGTAAAGAAATGCGAAAAGCCATACTTTCATCAAATATTATCATCATTCCTACAATTCCTAGTCAATACGATGTTAATGTATTAGATCATATGCTAGAGATTTATAATGAAGTAACTCAAATTAATCCTAATTTATTAGCTTTGATTTTAGTAAATAGGGTTTCACCTAATCCTTTTTTGGCAAAAGAATTAGAAAATTTAAAAGAATACATTAACGAAGCTAAAAAAGAAAAAGATTTAGATAGAGTAATAATGCTTGAAAGTGTAATTTATGAAAGACAAGCTTATCGCAAAGCAGTAATAGAAGGCAAAAGCATGAAAGAATTTTGCGATAAAAACGACAAAGCTTTAAATGACTTTGAAAACTTTTATCAAGAGCTTTTAAAAATAGCAAATGAAAAACTAGGAGTATAGTAATGGGATTTAAAAAACTAAGTTTAGAAACACCAAAAAAAGAAAAAGATTTTATTAATTCTGCTCGTGGAGAAACAAGCAATAAAAAAATAGAAAATGCAAAAAGAAATAAAAAACTTGTAGTAAATTTTACTGAAGAAGAATATCAAATCTTAAATCAAGAGGCTAATTCAATGGGTTTAGGCTTGAATTCATATGTGAGATTTAAAATTTTTAGAAAGGAGTAAAAAAATGTTTTTAGATATAATGAGTAACATATTCATATTTGTCGCAATTCATTTAATGATTGTATTTTTAATGAAATCTTACATTGCAGTGATTAAAACAGATTTTCAAAGTTTTGATTTTAAGTTTATTTTATTATATAGTATAGGATTTTTTGTGATAGAATATTTTATGCTTCTGGCATACTCAAAATATATATTAAATTAATATTATTTTAATATCATAATAATTTATTATGATATTAAAAGTTATTCAAATCAATATCATTACTTTCAATTACTTCCGCTTTTTTCAAATATTGGTATTTTAAATCTTTCTCAAGTTTATTGGCATACTTTTCCATTATTTCAATATTTTTATTGCTTAACATAGAAATAACATTTGTTACCTTATTAATTTTGCTTTCTTGCATTGAAAATCTTTCTATATACTTATCAACATTAATTTTTCTATTTGTATAAAATCCTTTAGTAATATCTGCTATTTTATCCGTATTTAAAAACAAATGCTCAAACTTTTTAAATCTTTTTATCTCTTCATCATCGATCAAGGTTTGTTTAATTTCTTCATTCATTGCAATAAGCCCTTCTTTATTAATAGAATTTACAATAAAACCTTCAATTTGAGTATCAACACTTTGCATATCCATAGAGTTTATTTCATCATAACTAAAACCTATTTTTTTCAATTCTGCTTCAAATACTGAAAGTGCAGTATTTGAAACTTTTTTAAGAATAGCTTTTAAAGCTTTCAATTCTTTTTCTTTAATATTTTCTTTTATGCCTGGTTCATCTTTAATAAATTTGATTTTTAACTCAATAATATTTTTTAAAATCTTTCTAGCCTTCATTTCTTGGCGTTTATCATTATTGCTTTCTTGTATCTTTTGCATTTGTGGATTTGTAAAACTCACATTTAAATTATAATCATTTGCGACTTCTAAAATATTTCTTTTAAAATTCTCATCTCCTGTAATATTAAGATGATTTCCAAATCTATCAATCGCCATAAGCAAAGAATTTAAAAGAAATTCTTTATCATCTTTGCTATTTTGAATAAGGGATACTTTTAACATTTCTCCTTTATCTATGGCTTTATTAAAACCGCTTTTATATACAGCATAACCTTCTTTTGTTATATAATCTACATTTTCAAAGATTTTAGGTTTTTCCTGGGTTGATGATAGAGTATTTTCATTTTCATTGATTTTCGTTTTAGATCTTCGCAAAGCCCTTGTAGCCTCTTCATTTCCTGATAAGGATTCACTAATTAAAAAATCCCTATAAGACACTCTTTTATACTTTTGATAAAGCTCTTTTTGTTTATTTTTAAAAATCATTCTTTGATTTTTAACATGCTTAAAGGTTTCTTTGCTAAATTTCATTGAAGGTATTGAAGTTTTAAATTCATTTCGCCTAAGCTTTAGCATTCTAAGTTCTTTGTCAAGCTCCACTTTTTTCCCATTTTCAATTTTTAAATACTTTTCCCACAATGCTTTAGAATTTTCCTTATTTACTCTTTGATATTGCTCTTTTACTTCTTGTTGTTTTTCTTCTTTAATATCTTGCTTGTTTTCTATTCCTTGTTTTAAATTTAGTTCTCTAAATCTTTTCTCTAAAGCTTGTTTAGATAATTCCCTATGGATACTGCTTGCTTTGCAAAATAACTTTTCACTTTTTGAAGCAATAACAAAACCTTTTCTTCTTTCTCTAAATTCAAGATCGTATTTAGCTAAAAGTTGTTTAATATCTTCAAAAGTGGTTTTTTCATCTTTTAGCATAAGATCTACTTGCTTAAAAAGCTTTTCTTTTACCCAAGTTTCAAAATTGCAATTCATAGTGTGGATATTGTATTTATTGCTTTGCTTATCTTTTTGTGAGATATGATTATCTATTTTCAAATTATATTTCTTTTCAAGTTTCATTGCTGTTTCTTGTAAAATTTTAACATCATTGTAAGGATTAATAACTTTTAACGTGTGTGGATTAACTTTATTAATTGCGATATGAATATGAAGATTATTTGTGTTAGAATGAACCACACTTAATCTTTGATGATCTTCCATTCCTAAAGACTTTGTAATTTCCTCTTCAATTGCTTGTAAAATTTCTAAAGTAGGCTTTTCATCTTCTTGAAAAGAAACTACCAAATGCAAAGTTTTATCTTGCTTTGTTGTGGTATTAAGCTTTTGAGTATTGATAATCTCATTAATATTATCTTCATCGTTATCAAAAGAACAATTTGTAAAATGATAACCTTCTACCTTATCCATTTCATTATTTTTATCAAGCATATAATCAACTAAAACTTTTGCATTGTTGTTGCTTTTATCTAAAATATAATCTGATAAATTTTTAAAACTTGATTTATTCTGCTTTCTGCTTGGAATTTTTTTGATTATCATTTTGTATTATCCTTTTAGCTTGTTCTTTTAAGAGTATTTGCAAATCTAAGATTTTATCTACAATCTCATCAATATCATTATAAGTTCTTTTGTTTGAAAAATTGATTTTATTGTCTTCATTTTTAACTAACCAATGCTTAAAAAGTCCGCCCAATCTTCCTATATCTCCAGCAATGTTTAAAACATTATGTGCGACTTTTTGATCTATTATACAAGTAATAGGGTAATTCATAGATAAATCACGCAAATATCTTGAAAGTGTTAAGCCGTGATTTTGTGCTTTTTCTGTTAAAAGGTTGTATTCTTCCGAAGTTAGTCTAATATTTACTTGTTTTGTTTTTTTCATTTTGGCGTCCTAAATTTTAGAGCTTTAGCGATAAAACTTTGTATTTGTATAGCAAATACATATCCTGTCTTATTACTCCAAGTAATTATAACTAAATTTAGGTAATTTTATTGTAATAAAACTAACTTTACCTAAAATAACCTAAATAAACTCAAATTAACCTAAAATATCTTATAATATAAAAAATACAAATAAAATAATTAAGAGAACAATCATGGATATAAAAATTGAAAATGCAATGCTTGAAGATATAAAATTTATAGAACATTGTTTTTATCTGGGATTCAAAGAAAAACACTTTTACAATATAAACTTCATTGACAAACTAGAAATTATAATAAAAAGTAATGGATTATTCGGAAAAATTTTTATTATTAAAGATAATATAAACACAAAAGCAGGTTTTGCATTTTGCGGAATAAATAAAAGACTAAATACATATGAAATAAATATGATCTATATTTTAAAAGAATTTAGAAACAAAAAATTGGCTAAAAACTTTATTAAATATTATGAAAAACTTATTTTTAATAATAAAATAATTGTTAGATGTGATATAAACTATTCCAAACAAGCTATTGAAATTTTTAAACATTTAGGCTATCAAAAATTATCTAAAAAAGAAAAAACAAATCAATATGAATTTATGATATTAGAAAAATTTATTTAACAAGGGATAATAATGCAAAGAGGTGAAGCTAAAATTGAATTTTATTCAAATATAAATTATTTAAAAAAAGAATTTGAAAATGGTTGCGTAGTATCTAAATTTCTTTACAACAAAGCTTTAAAAGAAAAAAACTTTAAGATGACTTACAAACAATTTAACAAATATTTCAATGATGAATTTAAAAACAAAATCGAGAAAAAAGAAACAATGCAAAAAGATAATCAATCTTTAGTTTTAGAGAATAAAGAACCTATCAAGCTAAAGATTAACACAAAATCAAAAAAAGTATTTGACGCTAAATTTGGAAAAGATATCAAAGAAGATGATTTGTTATAATTTTTCTTAATTACACCAAAATAAAAAATATTTAAGAAAATAAAAAACTTAAACAATTAAATTCCTATTATACCATTATTTTAAGTTTCAAGAAAAAATACTCCAAACTTAAAAAGAAACACTTTCATCTATAAAAAGTCTATATTATCGATATTCAAAACAATTAAACTTTAATTTGAAAAGAAAAGTTTTCAAACTCTTTATTTTTTGGTGTATATAGCAAAATGCACTTTTTAAGTGCTATATTTTGCGTTAATATAGGGTGCGGGGTGTGCAGTCGCCTAGAGCGACAAACGAACTTGACCCCGCCCTAGAAGTGTGTAAAGAAGAGTAAGAGACGCTTAGTCTCTTCAAATTTTGCAAATGAGCGTTAGCGAAATTTGCCGTAAAAAGAATTTTTGTTTTCAAGAGTAGATTAAGAAGAAAAGACTTGATAAAAAATGCTTTTAAATATCGATAAAATAGGATTTTGGTAAGGTTTTTGATTTTCCCACTGGTGGGACAAATTTTCCCACTGGTGGGACAAAAACTGCTCGTGGTGGGAAAGTATTTTTTTAAAAAAATTGATTTTCTAAATAAATGGGAAAAATTGATTTTTTTATTTTAAAAATGTATCTTTTTTTGGGAAAAAATGATATAATACCTTATTAGAACTATAAAAGGATTGAATTATGAAAGAAATCGTTGATTTAGAAAATAAACCAATAACTAGATTATATAACAAAGTAGAAGAAAAGGTTGATAATATTACAGGAGAAGTTACTACTATTGTAACCTCTTTTCTCCAAAAAGAAAAAACTAAAGATGATTTTATTAAGCTTTTTGTAGAAAATATTAATTATCTTACCGACAATCTTTCTAATTCTGCTTTAAGAGTAGTGTTAATGATGTTTAGAAATTTAAATTATCAAAATATTTTTCACTACAATAGTGATTTTGTAGCTTATTTTACAAATAAAAAAATTTTAGGAAAATCTAGCGTTTATCGTGCAATCAAAGAACTTGAAGATAAAAATGTTATTTTTAAGATAACAAAGGAACAGCAAGAAGAGTATGATATTATAAGTCCAAATTCATATATTATGAATCCACAAATTATCGGAAAAGGTTCTTTTAAAGATTTAAAGAAACTAAGACAAACAACAATAAAAGAATTCGATTTTGAAAAATTAGAAATGACACAAAAAGTAGAAGTAGAGAGTGAGTATGAGGGATTAGATGAAGTTAAGAAAAATCCCGATGATTATTATATTGAAGACATTAAACAAATTTCTTCTCATAATGCTATAGAAAATCAGATTATTATATCTAAGAAGGAATTAGAAGTAGATAATCGAGCTTTAATTCTTAGCAATAATCAACCTTCTTTATTTAATAATGAAGAAAATTTAGGCGATTTTTGGAGTATGTGCGGTGCTTTAACAGGTGCATACGATTCTACAAAGTCCGCCAAAGAATTAAAAAGAGAACAATTAGATAAAGACTTAGAAGAAGGTAGAATATGAAAAAAGTTTATTTAGATACGAATATTTTGTTAGATTATTTCAATGCTGAAAGAACTTATCATAATGAAGCTAAACAATTGGTATATTACTTGCTTACAAATAACATTCAAATTGTTTTCTCTGAAGATATGATTTCTACTTTGGTGTATATATTAAAAAAAAGCAATATAGATATGATTCAATTTTATAATCACATAAGTAAAATAACCCTTGATCCAAAAATATTAATTTGTTCTTTTTCTGGTTCAGTAATTAGAAGTGCTTGTCAAATGTGTCAATCTTATGAAGATGACTTTGAAGACTATTTACAATATTTTTGTGCTGAAAAAGAAGAGTGTTGTGCTATTTATAGTATGGATAGAAAATTTCCTAATTTAAAAATACCTGTAAAAAGATATGGTGAGATTGATATTTAGCAAATTTTATACTCTGTCTCAAAAAATTAGATAAATTTGTGATTATTCTAGTAAAAAATCTCTTTTTTGTATCATATTTTGAGACAAAGCAAAAAAAATGCGTTATTGTCTCAAAAGAATAGATAAATTATGTTTTTTAATGTTAAAATTGTTTCATTTTATTAGAAAAAATTTGACAATTAATCAAAATATTATATAATAACGATATTAGTTTTAACTTTTGGAGAATTTTTTGAAAAATAATAAACTTAATTTTTTCTTAACAGCTAGAGAGAGAGAGAGAGAGAGAGAGAGAGAGAGAGCAAAATAACCTTAAACTTTTCTTAATATTTAAACTTTTACAACTCCATAATCCACACAAAAAATATTCTGATAATTTTTTAAAACTTATTCTTAACTCAAAAGGACTCTTAAATGAGTAATGTCGAGTTTCAAGAAAGAATAATTACAAAAATTAAACGAGAGTTTGGCGATATTTTAACTCATTTAGAAGATAAAGATACTATAGAACTAATGCTAAATTCTGATGGAAAACTTTGGCTTGAAAAATTAGGTCAAGATATGAAATGTCTTGGTGATTTTTCTGAAGCTAAAGCAAAATCTATTATTACTGCAGTATCAAGTCTTTTAGATACAACCACAAATACAGATAATCCTATTTTAGAATGCGAATTGCCGCTTGATGGATCAAGATTTGAAGCTTTACTGCCTCCTATTGTTGCAAAACCGACTTTTACAATTAGAAAAAAAGCTGTTAAAATTTTTACTCTTGATGATTATGTAGATTCCAATATTCTTACACCAAAACAAAAAGAAATTTTAATCAATGCTATTAAAGAACGTCTTAATATTTTAGTTGTTGGTGGAACAGGAAGTGGTAAAACCACTTTTTCAAATGCGATTATTGATGGTATTTCTAAAATCACACCTGAACATAGAATAGTAATTATTGAAGATACAGCGGAACTTCAATGTGCAAGTGAAAATAAAGTAATTTTACGAGCTACAGATAAAGTAGATATGCTTAGACTTTTAAAAGCTACAATGCGACTTCGTCCTGATAGGATTATAGTTGGTGAAACTAGAGGAAAAGAAGCTTTAGATTTATTAAAAGCTTGGAATACTGGACACCCTGGAGGAATTGCTACAATACACGCTAATTCAGCAATTAGCGGACTTACAAGAATGGAACAATTAATTTCTGAGGCAACAAGTGCAAAAATGAGTAAGTTAATTTCTGAAGCTGTAAATTTAATTGTTTTTATCTCAAAAACTAAGGAGGGTCGAAAAATCAAAGAAATCGTAAAAGTAATCGATTATGAAAATGATAAATACATTACAGAAACAATTTGAAATTTTAAGGAGTTTAAAAAATGAAAAAATTTTTATTATTATTTTTGGTGTTAGGTTTGGGCTATGCTTTAGCTTCAACTACAGGTGCAGGCTTACCTTGGGAAAGTCCATTACAAACAATCAAACAAAGTATTAGCGGTCCTGTAGCCTTTGTTATTTCTCTTTTAGCTTTAATCGGTGCTGGTGCTGGTTTGATTTGGGGTGGAGAACTTAGCGGGTTTTTAAAAACTTTAATTTATATTGTAATTATAATTGCTTTAGTTGTAGGTGCAAATAGTTTTATGTCTTTATTTACAACAAGCGGAGCATTAATTTAATGGAAGAATTACATAAAGTAGATATTTATAGTGCATTAAATAAACCTAATTTAATGCTTGGTGCAGATAGAGAGCTTATTATGATGACTGGGCTTATTTCTGCATCGTTAATTTTTACAGGAGCAACAATAGTTACTACTATTATTGGAATTGCATTATTTTTTATTTGCAGTCTCCTTTTAAGATTGATGGCAAAAAGTGATCCACTTATGCGTCAAATCTTTATACGCCAAAGTAAATATAAGAAATTTTATTATCCACAAAGCACACCATTTTCAAAGGATTAATTATGTTAGCACTTAAAGAATTTAGAAGCAAAGCAAAAGCATTTCCTGATATTCTAAACTATGCAAGTTTCATCGATGAGGGTATTTTGCTTAACAAAGATGGAAGTTTAACAGCTGGTTTTTATTATCGTGCTGGAGATATTAGTTCTATGACAATAAGCGAAAGAAATACTTTAAGTGCTAGGATCAATTCAGTGTTAAATACTTTAGGCAATGGTTGGGCGGTGCATATTGATTGCTCGAGAATAAAAACAGAAAATTACATTGATGGAGAAACTTTTTATAAAAGTAACATCGCACAAATTCTTGAGAATGAAAGAAAACATTATTTTGATAATGTAGAACATTTTGAAAATCTCTTTACAATGGTTTTTACTTATTTGCCACCACATAAAAATATTGGCAAAATTACTGATTTGATGGTAATTGATGAAACAAAAAACAAAAATCAAAGCGATAAGATATTAGAACATTTTAAAAGCATTATTCAAAAATTAGAAGATAGTTTGAGTAATTATATAAAAATTGAAAGAATGCTGCCAAGAGTAGTTACTGACGAATATAACAATGAGTATATTTTAGATGATATGCTTGAATATATTAATTTTTGTATTTGTGGCGAAAGACAAAAAATAATATTACCAAATGCCCCTATGTTTCTTGATTGTTTATTAGGTGGAAGACATTTTGAAACAGGAATGTATCCAAGAATAGATAATCAATATATAGGAATTATTGCGATTGAAGGATTTCCTAGTGAAAGTTATCCAAATATTTTAAATGCACTTACAGAGCTTAATTTTGATTATAGATTCAATACTAGATTTATTTTCTTAGATCATTATGAAGCCGAAAAATCACTTAATAAATATCGTAAAAAATGGCAACAAAAAACAAGAGGTTGGTTAGATCAATTACTAGATCGTCCTACAAGAAAACAAGACGATCACGCTGTGCTAATGGTGCAAGAATTAGATTCAGCATTAGCAGAATCAAAAAGTGGTATGATAGGATATGGATATTATACTGCTAATATTGTGATTTTTGATAGAGATAATGAGAGTTTAGAATACAAATTAAAAGATATAAGAAAAATTTTAGAAGGTTTAGGTTTTTTATCAAGAACTGAAACTATAAATTCTGTCGAGGCTTATTTAGGCACTTTACCTGGATTTGTTTATCCAAACTTACGTCGTCCTGTTTTAAATACGCTTAATTTAACACATTTAATTCCTTTGGCGTCCGTTTGGGCTGGAGAAAAATACAATCCAAGTGATAAATTCCCTCCAAATTCTCCACCATTAATGCAAGTTGTTACATCTGGAAATACACCTTTTAGATTAAATTTACATGTTAGTGATTTAGGGCATACTTTAATTTTTGGTCCTCCTGGAAGTGGTAAATCTACTCTTTTGGCGAATATTTTTCTTGCTTTTCAAAAATATCCAAATGCTAAAATTTACGCATTTGATAAAGGGCAAAGCTTACTCGCCCCTACACTTGCAACAGGTGGAATTCACTATAATATTGCGGGCGATCATTCATCTTTAGCGTTTGCTCCTTTGGCAAATATTAAAACAGAAGCTGGAATTGCATGGGCTGAATTTTGGGTTGAAACTTGCTTAAAATTACAAAATGTAAATATTACACCAAAACATAAAAAACTAATACATGAAGCCTTAATTTCTCATATTAATACAAAATCTACCTCTCTAACTGAATTTATATCAGCATTGCAAGATAATGATTTAAGAGACGCTTTAAGTTATTACACAATCTCTGGAACGGGTGGTTTTTTATTTGATTCTGAAGAAGATAAATTAAGCCTTAGCAATATTACAACCTTTGAAATAGAAGATTTAATGAGTTTAGGAGATCAATATATAGTCCCTAGTTTGCTTTATATTTTCAATCGCATAGAAAAAGGATTAGATGGAAGCCCTACATTATTGATTATTGATGAAGCTTGGATTGCATTAAATCACCCTGCATTTAAAGATAAAATAGTTAATTGGCTTAAAGTTTTAAGAAAAGCAAATGTAGCTGTTGTAATGGCTACACAAAGTCTAAGCGATAGTGCAAAAAGTGGGATTTTAGATATTTTGCAAGAATATTGCCCTACTAAAATATTTTTACCTAACCCTGAAGCTTATAAAAAAGGAAGTGAAAATGTTTTAGCTCCTTATGATTTTTATAAAATATTTGGACTTAATGATGTGCAAATTAATATTATCACTAATGCTATTCAAAAAAGGGAATATTATTATACCTCTCCACTTGGAACTAGACTTTTTAATTTAGCACTTGGAAAAACAAATTTAGCCTTTACAGGTATTAGCGACAAAATAAGCGTTAAAAGAGTGAGTCAGCTTTACGAAAAGTATAAAGAAAATTGGGCTTACAAATGGCTAGAAGAAAAACAAATCAATTATAAAAGATTTGATAATTTACAAAAGGATTAAAAATGAGTAAAGTTATTTTATTTGAAAATAAAGAATTGGGACAAGTTAGAACAATTAGAGATAAAAATAATGAGCCTTTATTTTGCTTGAAAGATGTTTGTGATGTTTTGGAGCTTACGAATATAAGTATGGTTAAAGAAGCCATAAATATGGAGTTTGACAAAGGGGGTAAGTTTAACTTAACCCCTTTGAAAACAAGTGGTGGGATACAAAAATTTATCGTAATTAATGAACCTGAACTTTACTTTGTCTTAATGAGAAGCGATAAACCAAAAGCAAAATCTTTTAGACAATGGGTTATTAAAGAAGTTTTACCAAGTATTAGAAAACAAGGTTATTATTCATTTGATAATACACCAAAACTAGAAAATTATAATAAATATGATATTCCAAATACACCTTATAAGGAAAACATTATTAAATCAATTATACAAATAGAACGGAAACATAATTGTAAATTTGAAGAACTGATTGCATATGAAATTAAAGAAATATATAAAGATAATAAATCTCATATCGAACAAAAAATTAATTTTAAAGTGAAAGGATTAATATGAAAAATTTTATTTTTGGTGCAACTTGTTTAAGTGTTATCACATTAAGCAATGTTTTTGCTGATGATGTTTTAACTGGAGATACTAGATTGGCTTGTGAAGCTATTTTATGTTTAAGTAGCGGAACTCGTCCTGCTGAATGTGCCTCATCTTTAGCAAAATATTTCAGTATTCATTTTAAAAAGCCATGGAAAACAATAGACGCAAGAAAATCTTTTTTAAATCTTTGTCCTGTGCAAAATGATACAAATGTAGAAGATTTAGTTTTAAAAAATTTAGTTGATGATATCTTACCTAGTTCTGATCCTAGAGAATGCACACCTGAATACCTTAATACTCAAATTGAAACTCAAAGAAATGGAACGCATATGGACTATCGTATTAAATCTACAATGCCAAATTTTTGTTATCAACTTATAAATCACGAATATACAGACTATAAAACACCAAAATATATTTGTTCCGGAGAATTTTATAGTCGATTAGAATGGGAACTTAGTGCAAAGCTACAATCTATAAATTGGCAAACCTATAAAAGTCTTCCGGAAGAACAAAGATATAAGATAGCCGTATCTTGTGGTGAAGATACTTGCTACGAGTATTATAAAAAAATACCATTTTCTAAAGTATGTTGGACCTATTAAAAGGAGTAATAAAATGAAAAAATCTTTATTTGGTGTAAAAAAAGCTACGCTAGTATTAGCTACAGCTTTAACTATAGGAACTACAAATAATGTTTTTGCAGGAGGAATCCCTGTAATTGATATTAGTGCTATCACTAATCAAATTAAAGACTATGCAATGCAACTTCAGCAATACGAGCAACTTTATCAACAATTGCAACAGCAATTACAAATGGTAAAAATGCAACAACAAAATTTGCAAAATTTAGGAAAATACGATTGGAGAAATCTAAGTACGATTCTTTACCAAGTAAATAATGTAATGAATCAAGTTAATGGACTTTCTTATGATATAGGTAATGTTTCTAAAAAATTTGAAAACATTTACAAAAATTTTACAGATTATAGTGATGATCTTACAAACGCCACAAATGAAAATGAAAGATATAAACTTTATTCTGATAGATATAAACAAATTATGGAAACAAATCAAAACACTTTTAAAGGAACGTTAAAACAACTTGAGCTTCAATATCAAGATTTAGAAAGTGAAGATTCTATTATTTCAAGACTTAAACAACGTTCTCAAGATTCTCAAGGAAATTTACAAGTGATACAAGCAACAAATGATCTTATTGCTTACCAAATTGATGAAGTAAGAAAATTAAGAATTGCTTTGATGAATCAAAATAATATGCTTACAAATTATTTAGCTTCTCAAAATAATAAAGAAATTTTAGATGAAGCAAAATTTAATAAGATGTCAGAAAGAAAAATTAAGGAATTTTAATAATGAATTGTGTATATTTTACAAAAAAATTAGGAGGTTTAAATGAAAAATATATTTTTTGGATTAATTATGGGTATAAACGCCTTAATAATATTAGCTGGTTGTGGAGAAGAGGCGAAAACGAAAGAATATTACGAAACTCATATAGAAGAGGCGAAAACGAAAGCTGCAGAATGCAAAAAATTGGAGAGATTCAATGAAACGCAGCGGCTTGATTGTGAAAATGCTAACGAAGCCCTGCTTAACCGAAGAACAATTAAAAATTTCTAATTTTGTATTTGTTTTCTTATTTTTATTCATACCTAATTTAGCCTTTGGTATTGAAAATTCAAATGGAGTTTTAAATTTACTCCAAAACGGATTAAAATCGTGGATTCCACTTATTAAAACTGCTTGTTTATGGGTATTTTGGACTTTAGTTGTTATCGATATAGTTTGGACTTTTGGTTTAAAAGCCCTAAGCGGTTTTGAATTTGGGGAATTCTTAGCTACTCTTATTAAAAAAATTATCTATATAGGAATTTTTTTATTTCTATTTAATACAGACCAATGGTTACAAATCATCTTTAATAGTTTTTCTCAATTAGCAACAAATACAAGCAATGGGGCTCAAATTACTCCTAGTAACATTGTTACAGCTGGAGTTGAAATATTATTGTCAATATGGAAATCTGCAGGGATAAATATACCAAAAACACTATTTTTGCTTATATGTGGATTGATTATTTTAATTGGTTTTCTTTTGATGGCTGTTGATTTGCTTATTGTCTATTTAAAATTCTTTCTAATGAATGTAATTGTATTTTTTGCTTTGGCGTTAGGCGGTTTAAGCCATTTTAAACAAATAGGTTTAAATCCTATAATGACGGCTATTAAAGTCGGTGTAGAACTTTTTATGATTCAAGGTTTAATGGCATTAACTATCAATATAACAAATTCTGCATTTCAAGAAATATCTCAAAATTTAACAATTGAGTTAGCGTTACAAATTTTAGTAATTGCCCTAATCTTTTGCATGGTCACAAAAATGATTCCTGGTATTATTGAAGCTGTATTTAATGGTAGCATTGGAGAAAGTGCAGGTGCTGCAGCAGGCTTTAGAGCAGTTGCCACAATGGCAGCTGGGGCTGCAGCAGGGGCAGCCGTTGGAGCAGTTGGAGTTACTCGTGCAATGAATGCAGCCAAAGCTTTACATTTAGCAGAGGGTGGTAAAGGTGGAATGGATCTAGTTAAAGGCGT
>NZ_JACHTP010000020.1:0-34879 GCF_020135855.1 Campylobacter sp. B0100352/1 | reverse complement strand
AAAGAAGTTTTTAAATATTTATATGGAGAAAATATAACTTATAATGAAAAAAAAGTTCCTAAAAAATATTATCAATTGGATGCTTTATATTTAAAAGATTACAATATTAATCCTCTTATATCTAAAGCTAAAATCAATAAACTAGGTATAGGCTACGATGAACTTTTAGAACTCATACAAAATGATCAAACAAGTCTTAAATATCCTGAGATTGATGAATTTAAGATAATAGCAAAATACCCACCAAATGCATTTATTTCAGATAATGAGAGGGTGTATAAAGTGGTTTTAGATCCAAAGAAAAGACATAAGGCTAATTATGAGGATATGGTAAGAATTTCACAAACTCAAGACGCAATTGATATTTATTTTCCATCGCAAGGTGAAATTTGGGCTGATGATAAAGTAGAACATATAATTAAAATACAATATTGCAATACCAGAGCTTTTTTATTGCAAAACAATTTTTGCTCTCAAAATCTTGTATTTGAAAGTTTTAGAATGAAATTAAGAGAGGATAAATATTTTAAAGATCAAATAAAATCGGATGGAATTTTTAGTCAATTTAGAGATGCAGTCTATCCTGAAAAATATGATTGGATAGTACGAAGCGATGCTTTTCTTGCCTATCGTTTCAATCAAGCTTTAGCCTTAGCTTTTTTAAATGCTTATGATAAAACAAAAGTTAATATAGAGGAATAACCATGAAAAAAATAATATGTATTTTAATGATGATTTTTTGCACACTTAATGCAGATGATAAAGAACTTAATTCAGATTATGTTATAAAAGATGATTTTTATTATGATGATGATAAAGAACTTAATTCAGATTATGTTATAAAAGATGATGTAGATTTTTATTATTTAGGTAAAATAACCCTTGGATTATTCTGTCCGAAATGTCTTGATGAATCAAATTATCTACCGATTAATTTTAGTCTTGCACGATATGAATATGATGACAATCCAACCAAAAATCTTATCACAAATTTAAGCACCCTAAAAGACAATGAATACAATGCCTTTGGAGTAGAACTACCTAAAAATGTTATTTTAGAAGTTTTTGAATTTGGAGAAAAACATAAGGATAAATTCTCTAATCTGGTAAAACAATATCCTTTCGTTCAACTTGTTTTTTCACAATGGCTTACTATTAAACTCTATGAAAAACAAAAACAACTTACAAATAATCCTAATTTAGACTATGAAGAGTTTTTAAAAAATTTCACTTCTACTTTTAATCATAAAAGTTATAATCTTCTTGATGCTATTCGTCAATTAAAAATTGAAAATGTCAATTATAGATATGATAGGAATTTTAACATCATAGATACCGCAACAGCACTTGATCTTGATGTTTCAAGTGCTGATACTATCACTCTTTATGATATCATTTATGATATTATCCCTAATTCTATTAGAAAAGTATTTTTAAAAGATGAAAATCTTTTAAAAACTTATTTACCTTTAAATCAAGATCAGTTTTTTTATAAAGAAAGTATTCTGGAAGTAGATGGAAATTATGAAGTGAATTTAAATTTGCTTTCTTCAAAGGATTATAAGATCGATCCTATTATACCTAAAGCTAAAATCAATAAACTAGGTATAGGTTATGATGAACTTTTAGAACTCATACAAAATGATCAAACAAATATTAAATATCCTGAGTTTTATGGGCTTAAAGTGATAAATAAAACACTCCATGTTGAAAATGGTAACGACCTTAAATATAAAGTGATTTTGGATAAAAAACATCAATCTAATTATAAGGAAATAGTTAAATTTTCGCGAATTGGCAATCTATATGATTTACCAATAGATGGATGGCCTTGGAGTGAGGATAATGTAGAAGAAGTAATTGCTAAGCAAAAATATGATAGCAGTGTTTTTTTAATACAAAATAATTTTCATACTAAAAATCTTGTATTTGAAAGCTGTAGAATGAATTTGGGGAAAGATAAGAATTTTCTAAAAGAACGAATGATGATTTTTCGTGAGGATAATGAAGAAGCTTATCCTTGGCGATATGATTGGATAGTGCGAAGCGATGCTTTTCTTGCTTATCGTTTCAATCAAGCTTTAGCTTTAGCTTTTTTAAATGCTTACAATAAATAGAGTAGATTAGTTTAATCTACTTTTTTATTTAATAGATTCTAAAGTGTTATATGACAAATTTATATTCTTAATGTTAATCAAGTTTGTTTTAAATTTTTGAGGAATTTTAAGAATTGGTAAAAATTTGATTAGAAGTGGTGGATTTAGCAGGACTCGAACCTGCGACCAACCGGTTATGAGCCGGTTGCTCTAACCAACTGAGCTATAAATCCATTTTAAAAGCGAGAATTATAACTTATTTTTGCTTAAAAATATTTTATTTATCTATCCAAAAATATCTGAACGTGATAAGATGTTGCAGTATTCCAAAAAAGATCATAAAAATAGTAAAAGAACTTCCACCATAGCTAAAGAAAGGCAATGGAATTCCAACAACTGGAGCAAAACCTATAGTCATAGAAATATTTACCGCAACGTAAATAAAAATAAATAAGGCAACACAATTAACCACCACTCGGGTAAAATAGTCATTTTTAAGCTTATTATTAAGACTTAAAAGGTGAAAAATAAGTAAAACATACAATAAAATTAAAACCAATCCGCCTAAAAATCCAAATCTTTCTACCAAATAAGCGAAAATAAAATCACTTGTAGATATAGGTAGAAAGTTAAAATGTGTTTGAGTAGCCTCATCTTCTGATTTGCCAGTAAGGCCGCCATTGCCTATGGCTATCATAGATTGAGCGACTTGATAGCTTGGTTTTTCTGCTATAAAATCATGAATTCTTTGTTTTTGGTAAGGTTTTAAAAAATGTGTATAGATTATAGGTGAACTAATACTTATAACAAGAATAATACTCAACCAAATTTTATAATGAACTCCCATGATAAAAAGCACTCCAAAGCCAACAATTAATAATACGGTCGCACTTCCTAAATCCGGTTCTTTTGCTATCAATAAAAAAGGCAAAATAATAAAAAAACTGATTTTTGCAAATTCTTTGAGTTTGTAACCATTTTGTGGTGGTGGGTTTTGATAAATCAAATAAGCAAGCATTAGAATAAAACTTGGTTTAAAAATTTCTGAAGGCTGTATTGTAAATTGTGTAAAAGGAATTTCTAGCCATCTTTTTGCTCCCAGTTTTTCAACCCCAAAAATATCAACGCTTGAAAGTAGAAAAATATTTATAAAATAGGCTACAGGAATAAGCCAAATTAGTTTCCGAATGGGGATAAAGAAAAAGATAAAAAAGGCGAGTGTGCCAACACAAGTGTAGACAAATTGTTTTTCTGCTAATAAAGCATGGGCTTCAAAAATTAAAAAAAAGGAAAGAAGTATTATAGGTGTGAATAATATAGGTTGCATATAATCAAAATGTGTTAATATTCTTCTATCCAATATAAACAAAATTTGCCTTTTTAAACTATAATATTAAAATTATAATTATAGAATAAGATTTTAAATCTAATGAGATAATTTAGGAAAAAATGCAAACTTTTTTAGCGGATGAAAATTTAAGATTGGATATTTTTTTAGCAAAAATATTAAAACAAAGTCGTAATCAAGTAGCATTGCTTATAGAAAAAAAATGTGTAAAAGTTAATAACCAAATTCAAAATAAAAATTCATTTAAATTAAAAATTGGCGATGAAATTTGCGTAGAACTTCCTTCTTTAGAGTGTAAAGAAAAAAAGTCTTTTGATGTGAATTTTGATATAGAAATTTTATATGAAGATGAGGATTTGCTTGTTTTAAATAAGCCTTCAAATTTGGTGGTGCATGGGGCAAGTAGTGTTAAGGATTTGACTTTGGTGGATTGGCTGCTTGCGAAAAATTATACCCTATCTAATTTAGGCGGAGAAATTCGAGCAGGGCTTGTTCATAGACTTGATAAGGATACAAGCGGGGCTATACTTATAGCTAAAAATAATTTCACTCATCAAAAGCTTAGCGAACAATTAAGCGATAAAACTATGGGAAGAATTTATTTAGCATTAATTGATTTGTCACTAAAAGACGATAAAATTATAATCGAAAAATCTTTAGCCAGATCTCAAACAAACGCTATAAAAAAAATAGCAGTGGAGGATAATGCTAAAGGGAGTAAGTATGCTAAAAGTGCTTTTACTAATCTAATTGCAAATGAGGATGTTAATTTAATCGCTGCAAAACTTTTTACAGGCAGAACACATCAAATAAGGGCGCATTTAGCGAGTATAAATCGTCATATCTTAGGCGATAAATTATATGGCTATAGAGGAAAATATGAAGGTAGGGTGATGCTTCATGCTTATTTTTTATATTTTATTCACCCTAAGAAAAAGGAAACAATTTTTGTTAAAGCTCCTTTGATGGAGGATTTTAAAGAGATTTTAAATAATAAATTTATTTTAGGAGAGATGGATGAAAAAATTTCACTTGAGTCTTTGCTTAAGCGTTTTGATTCTTTTATTTAGTGCTTGTAGTGTTTCGCAGGTTTCAAACACTGAGTCCAGTAAAGAAGTATTGATTAATGAAAGTTTGCCTAAGATGGATGATGTTAAAACTCTTAGCGATATGAGTAATATAGCTTTTGAGTGGGAGCCTTTGTATGATGATAATATACAAGGTTTTTATTTGTATCGTTCTAGTGATGAAGATCCTCAATTTAAACTTGTAGCGACTATCAAAGATAAATTTCAAACTCATTATGTAGATACAAATCTTAAACCTAATACAAAATATTATTACAAAATGAGAAGTTTTGATAATCAAGGACATCCTTCAGAAGATGGTAAAATTTTTGAAGCAAGTACCATGCCAAGACTTGAGGCTATTCCTTTTGTTCAAGCTATAACTAATTTACCAAATCGTATTAAATTAATCTGGCGTCCTCATCCTGACTTAAGAGTCAATTCTTATATCATTGAAAGATCAAAAAGCAATGAAGATAATTTTAAAAAAATCGCCGAAGTTAAAAATCGTTTAAGTGCAGAGTATATAGACAAAGATTTAAAACCTAATGAAAATTTTAATTATCAAATTATTGCTGTAAGTTTTGATGGGATTAAAAGTGAGCCAAGTCAAGTCTTAAATTCTACAAGCAAAGCTTTGCCGCCAGAGGTGCAAAATTTAAATGCTAGTTCAGATGCTTCTAATAAAATAATTTTAACATGGGATGCACCTGCTTATAAAGATTTTTCTTATTATAAAGTTTATTCTACGAGTTCAAGTTTTCTCCCTTATACTCTCATTGCTAAAACAGATAAAAATTCTTATGAAGATTTAGTTGAGGGTTCAGATGAAATTAAATATTATAAAGTAACTATGGTTGATGTAGATGGTTTAGAAAGTCCTATGCCAAAAAATGGGGTTGAAGGAAAAACCTTAGGTATTCCTTCTTCTCCAAGTATTATCCTAGCTCAAAGCACACCTGAAGGGATTAATCTTGAATGGATTGATGGGGATTCTAGAGCTGTAGAATATGAAGTTAGACGCTATGGCGGAGAGCAAAATGCTATTTTTAAAGGTATCAAAGAAAAACAATTAAAAGATATTAAAGCTTTGCCAGGAGTAGAATACAGTTATGAGGTTATCGCAATTGATTCTGCTGGGTTGCGTTCGGAGCCTTCAAAAAGAGTTAAGGCAGCGCAATAGTGCCAAATTTCAAAGTTAAAAAAATTAAAGATCTGATTCTACCTTTTAAAAAAGACGAGGTAGAATTAGAATGGATGGCTGAAAATAATAATGTTATTTTAATATATACTAAAGTAAATGAAGAGAGTTTCTTTTTGCAGGTTAAAAAAGAAAAAGATAGTTTTGTTATCAAGGGTGATAAGCATACTAAACCTTCCAAAATAGCTTATTTGCAAAAATCTTTACAGATTTTTAGGGATTATTTTTGCAATCATGAAGATATTATTAATGAAGCTTTTGCATTTAAACACAATGCATTGATTGAAAAAACTTCTTTAATTGCATATGATTTTGATCAATTATTATCGAAAATTAAGGGAAAAATTTATATTGAAATAGGATTTGGATCAGGCAGGCATTTGCTTTATCAAGCCAAAAATAATCCAGATACTTTAATAATAGGGGTTGAAATTTATAATCCAGCTATCACTCAAGTAGCTAAATTGGCAAAGAGTCAAAATTTAAGCAATATTATGCTAATACAAAGTGATGCTAGGCTTTTACTTAGCGTACTTGAGTCAAATTCTGTAGAAAAAATTTTTTTACATTTTCCAGTCCCTTGGGATAAAAAACCACATAGACGCGTTATTGCGAAAAATTTTTGCCAAGAATGTGCTAGAGTTTTAGGAAAAAATGGGAGATTTGAGCTTAGAACGGATAGTTATGAATATTTTGATTTTACGCTTAAGCAATTTTTACATTTTAGCACTCCAAAATTTAGCCTTAGAAAAAATGAAGACCTTGAAATTTCTAGTAAATATGAAGATAGATGGAAAAGACAAAATAAAGATATTTTTGATCTTTGGGTGTGGAATTTAGATAGTGTTTGTGATGAGCTAAATTTAGATGATTTTGATTTTTCTGATATGACATTTAATGCAAATGATTTAATTCTTTTAGAGAAAAATTTTAAGAATTTAACTTTAAAAGGAGATGATTATTTTTTGCATTTTGAAAATTTGTATCAAGCAAAAGAAGGTTTGATTTTTAAAATAGCTTTTGGAGCTTTTAATAAACCTGAACATAGTTATATTTATGTGGGTGAAAAAATAGAATTTTTATTTAAAAAACCTTTTAGGATTAAAGAAAATTTGAAAGCAATGGAAAAATTAAAAAAGGTGCTTAAATTTCATTTTGATACCGCGTTATTTTCTTGAAATTTAAGTAAAAACAAAGCATAATTAAAAAATTTGAAAATTGAAGAGGAAGAAAAATGCCCAATTTAATTCAAGCAAATAAACTTTCTTTAGGCTATGATGAATTGGTTATCAAAGAAGCAAGTTTTACTTTTAAAGACGATGATTTTGTTTTTATTACAGGAAAAAGTGGAAGTGGAAAAAGTACACTTTTGAAATCTTTTTATGGAGATTTGGAGCTTCTTTCAGGGCAACTTCAAGTTTGCGGTTCTTCGATGAAAAAAATCGGTAATTTAGACCTTTTAAAATTACGCCAAAGAATAGGCATTATTTTTCAAGATTATAGACTTATACAAGAATATACCGTTGAAAAAAATGTTATGCTTCCTTTAATGATTAAAGGATATAGTAAAAAAGTTTGTCAAGATCAAGCAAATAAACTTTTAAAACATGTCAATCTAACTTTTAAAGCCGATAAATTGCCTAATCAGCTAAGTGGGGGTGAGCAGCAACGTGTAGCTATGGCTAGGGCTTTAGCGCATAATCCAAAACTTTTGCTTTGCGATGAGCCTACGGGAAATTTGGACGAGTATTCTTCGGATATCATTTGGACGCTTTTAAAATCAGCTAGAGAACTTTTGGGAACTTGTGTGGTTGTAGTTACTCATAGAATACCGGTTAATTTGAGATTGAATTATCGTCGTTTTAATATAGAGAATGGAACAATGAATGAAATTTTTTAGAACACATTTATCTTTAATTTTACCTTTACTTTTTATGATGTTTGCATTTGAGTTTATTTTGCTTACTAATTCGACTTTAAAATATTATGAAGAGTTGGCAAATAAAGATTATAATATCATAGTTGTGAGTTCCAATGAGCTTGATAAAAATGTTATTAAAACCAAAATCCCTTCTTTTTCTAGTTTGGAAATTTTGGATCCAAAAAATTTAATCGAGCGTTTAAAAAATGATATTTCAGATAAAAATTTAAAAGCATTAAAAAATTCTTTACCCAAATTTTATAGCATAAAATTAAACCATTTGCCCACTCAAAACGAACTTGATACGATTAAAAATCAGCTTTTAAGTATTTCAGGTATTAGCAAAATCGAAACTTTCGCTAAGACACATGATAAGGTTTATTCTTTACTTGTTTTAATGAAATTTGTATTTTGGTTATTTTTATTTATTATTATCGTTCTTTCTTTTGTTTTATTTTTGAAACAAATGAGAATTTGGCTTTTTGAACATACAGAACGCGTGGAAATTATGTGTCTTTTTGGGGCGCCATTTTGGTTTAGATCTTTTATGCTTTATAAGATTGTATTTATGGATTGTTTGATCGCTTTTATTATTTTATTGATATTTTTTACGCAAATTTACGATCTTGAAATCATACAAAATCATTTAAAAGCTGTGGATATTGTATTACCTCCAATCAATTTTGTTTTACAGCTTAGTTTGATTTTTTTAGCTACTTTATTTGTATGTTTATTGTTTGTCAATTCTGTAATGTTTAGGGTTAAAAAATGACAAAAAAGATTTTTTCTATCTTTTTGTTTCTTTTTTTAGCCTTTGGATCAATTTATGCAAACGCTATAAATGAGAAAGCAAAAAATTTAGAAGAAAATAAACGCATACAGCAACAACTTAATAAAAAACTTGAAGATTTGGCAAGTGATATATTAAGTGGAGAAAAAACTTTAAAAGACTTAAGTTCGCAAATTCAAACGCTTAATTCTCAAACTGCTAAACTTGAAGAAAATGCAAAGGCTCAATATAAAGAACTCAATTTGCTTACAACTCAAAATGGTGATCTTTTAAAAACTAGAGCAAATATGGAGGGAAAATTAATCGCTTTGATGGCGAAAGATTTTGCTTATGATTTACCCATACCACAAGGTTATGTTGAAGGTAAAGAAAGTTTTATGGCTTTTGAAATTTTAGGGAATTTAGACAAAGTTTTAAGCAGTGAGATTTTCAAACTTTCTAAAGATTACGAAGATGTTAGTAAAATGATTGATGATAAACAAATGCAAATTCAAAAAATTAATGACAATTTAAAAGTTTATAATGCGCAACTTGTTAAACTTCAAGATTTAAGAAAAAAACAAATCGATGAAATTAATAAACAAAAAACAGATCGTGCAATTTATGTCAAAAAACTTGAAGATTTACAAGCTCAACAAGATGAATTAAGAAAAACCCTTGATCAATTAAGAATAATACAAAGAAAACAAGAAGAGAAGGAGCAAGAAAAACCATCGATTAGTAATTCAAAAATTGCAAATAATAATCAAAAAATTCGCCAACTCGGTTCAAGTTATCAAGGTGGTGTGATTAAACGTTATACAGGAAAAAAAACAATAGCACCTTTGGATTCTTTCACTGTTAAGCAAAAATTTGGAAATTATATAGATCCAGTCTATAATATTAAAATCTTTAATGAAAGTGTTGTTTTAAAAAGCACAAAGTCCGATGCTGTGGTTAAAAATGTTTTAAATGGTAAAGTAGTTTTTGCAAAAGATACAAGTATGCTAGCACGCGTTGTTATCGTGGAACACGATGATGGAATACATACGATTTATGCACATCTTGATAAAATAGCTCCAAATATCAAAGTAGGAAAAAATATTAAAAAAGGTGCTATAGTGGGTAGGATTAAAAATGATTTAACCTTTGAAGTTACTCAAAAAAATTTTCATATCAATCCTTTGGAGTTGATCAGTCTAAATTAGCTAATTTTAATTCACTTTAAACTATAATTTCACAGATTAAGGAGAGATTATGCAAGATAAAAAAAGAGTTTTGGTAAAATTTTCAGGTGAAGCTTTAGCTGGAGAGAATGGCTTTGGAATTGAAAATTCTATCTTAAAATTTATCGCCAATGAAATTAAAGAATTAGTAAAAAATGATATAGAAGTAGGTATAGTAATAGGTGGTGGAAACATCATTAGGGGCGTTTCTGTAGCTAAAGGAGGGCTTATTAAGCGCACAAGTGGAGATCATATGGGTATGCTTGCCACTGTGATTAACGCTATTGCGATTCAAGAAGCTTTGGAAAGTTCTGGACTTGATGTTAGGGTTCAAAGTGCGATACAAATGGAAGCATTTTGTGAAACTTATATTATGAGAAGAGCACATAGACATTTGGAAAAAGGTCGAGTGGTTATTTTTGCTGCTGGAACTGGAAATCCTTATTTTACAACTGATACTACAGCTATTTTAAGGGCAGTAGAAATCAATGCGCATATGGTTATAAAAGCAACAAAAGTCAATGGTGTTTATGATAAAGATCCAAATAAATTTGATGATGCGGTGTTTTTGCAAACTTTAACTTATGATGAAGCTATGCAAGATAATATTAAAGTTATGGATGATACGGCTATTGCTTTGGCTAAAGATAATTCTTTGCCAATAGTAGTTTGTAATATGTTTGAAGAAGGCAATTTATTAAAAATTATACAAGGTGATACAAGCCTTTGTTCTATAGTTAAAAATCAATAAAGGAGAAAAAATGGATTGCAGAATAGAAGAGATAGCAGCAAAAGCTCTAAAAAAAATGGGAGATGATCGTTATCGTTTATCTTTAGTGGTAGCTAAAAGAGCAGAGCAATTAGCTGATGGAGCTACACCTTTAGTTGATATTGATAAAAATAAATTAAAATTTGCTGACATCGCTTTATTTGAAATAGCAGAAGATAAAATCACTTTAGAGGGTTTAGGTGAGACCGATCGATGAGGATTTATTGTTAGAAAAACTCATTGATGATGTTAAAAATTGTAAGGACTTAACAAGGGCAAAAGAACTTCTTTTTTGCGTTTGCGAAAGTGATTCTACTTTAGAAAAAGCGGTAGAATATTGTGTATTTTACCATGAAGGACAGATGAGAAAAAGCGGTGAGCCTTATGCCATACATCCTATTTTAGTGGCTACTTTAGTAGGCTTTTTAAGTGATAATAAAGCTGCTATTTTGGCCGCTCTTTTGCATGATATTATTGAAGATACTGAATGTACAGAAGAAGAGTTAAGTAAAACTTTTGGACATGATGTTTTAAAATTGGTTTTAGGATTAACTAAAATAATAGAAATTAGAGAAGATAATCTCATTTCTTCAAAATCGAAAAAAAATTTAACCAAATCCGCACTAACATTTAGAAATATGCTTTTGGCAAGCACTCAAGATGTGGGTGTTTTAATCGTCAAGCTTTGTGATAGACTGCACAATATGCTAACTTTAGACGCCTTAAGAGAAGATAAGCAAAAAAGAATTAGTGAAGAAACCTTAGTTGTTTATGCTCCTATAGCACATAGGCTTGGAATTTCTAGTATTAAAAATTACTTAGAAGATTTAAGCTTTAAATATTTGATGCCTGATGAATATAATATAATAGATAATTATATTAATTCTAATGATCAGCAAATGCAATTAGGACTTAATGAATTCATTTCAAAAATAGAAATTCTATTTTTAAGTAATGGTTTTAGGCAAGGAAGTTTTAAAATTCAAAAGCGTATTAAGCATAGCTATTCTATTTATCTTAAGATGCAAAGAAAAGGTATAGGTATAGAAGAAGTGCTTGATTTATTAGGTGTGAGAATTTTAGTTGAAAAAGTGAGTGATTGTTATTTGGCTTTGGGAATTTTACATACAAATTTCAATCCTTTAATTTCTCGTTTTAAAGATTATATAGCTTTGCCAAAACAAAACGGATATCAAACGATACATACAACACTTTTTGATACAAAAAATATTATTGAGGCGCAAATTAGAACTTTTGATATGCATAAAATTGCAGAATTTGGGATCGCTGCACATTGGAAATATAAAGAAGACGGTAGTGTTGTTGCGCCAAATTTAGATTGGCTAACTGATATTTCAATACAAAGTGCTAACAATCCTCAAAATGCGGAAGATTACAATGCTATTGAACTTTATGAATACGCTAAAGATAGCCTTTATGTAGAAGATATAGCCGTGTATTCTCCAAAAGGAGAAATTTTTACTTTACCTAGAGGAGCAACAGCTCTTGATTTTGCTTATGAAGTGCATACTAAAATTGGACTTCATGCAAAAAGTGCTTATGTTAATCGAGTTAAAGTTCCTTTGCTTACAGAATTAAAAAATGGTGATATTGTTCGCGTTGTAACGAGTGAAGATAAATTTTATCGTTGTTCGTGGATTGATAGTGTTAAAACAGGAAAAGCTAAAGCTAGTATTAGAGAATTTTGTAAGCAAAAAATAAGAGAAATTAATCTCGCAAGTGCTATTAATATGCTTAGTTTTGTTTTTGGTGTGGATAAAAATAAAATAGAAGCTTGGATAGAAAAAGAAAATTTAGGAAGACGCATACGAGAAGTAGCTAATGATAATACCTATCTTAAGGATATTGTCAATGGACTTAAAAAATATGCAAAAAAATCTTATTGGTTTGATAAATATGAAATTCAAGAATACAATATAGGAAATTTTTTAATCTATTCTAATCATAAAATAGCTAATGTAGATTTTGACTATTGTTGTCATCCTAAAAGAGGCGATGCTGTGGTTGCTTTTGTAGAGGGCGGAAATGCTATTGTGCATCATAAGCTTTGTGATAGAGCAGAAAAAATGATAGATAAAAAAAGAGATATGGTTTTTATCAAATGGGATTCTAATATACCAAAATCTTACAAACTTATTTTTTCTTTAGAAAATAAAAAAGGGGTTTTAGCAGAGTTTTTGGCAGTTTTAGCTAAAATGCAGATTAATTTATTGACAATCAATTTGGCAAAAGATATAAACTCAACCGTGGATTATTTTGAAATAACAATGGAAATTCCAGAAAACATAAATCCAGATAGTGTTCGCGAGAGATTAAAAATTCATTGTAAAATTTTAGATTTTGTATCTTTAAACGATGCCTATAAAGAAAGTTAAAGGATAAAAATGAACATAAAAGATATTTTAGCCGAAGTTAAAAGAGGGTGTGCAGAGCTTATCGATGAAGAAAAAATAGAATCATTAATAAAAAATTATTATGAAAAGGGTGAAAATTTTTTCGTTAAAGCGGGCTTTGATCCTACGGCGCCTGATTTGCATTTAGGACATAGCGTGGTTTTAAACAAAATGGCTTTTTTGCAAAAACATGGAGCCATAGTACAATTTTTAATCGGTGATTTTACAGGACAAATTGGCGATCCAAGCGGTAAAAATGCTACAAGAAAAAAACTAGATAAAGAGCAGGTTTTAATCAATGCAAAAACTTATGAAAAACAAGTTTTTAAAATTTTAGATAAAGAAAAAACACAGATTAAATTTAACTCCGTTTGGCTTAATGAACTTGGAGCTAGCGGTTTGGTAGAGCTTACTTCAACCTTTAGCGTAGCAAGAATGCTTGAGCGTGATGATTTTACAAAACGCTTTAAAGAGCAAAGTTCCATTAGTATTTGTGAATTTTTATATCCTTTGCTTCAAGGTTATGATAGTGTTTTCTTAAAAAGTGATATAGAAATGGGTGGAACTGATCAAAAATTTAATCTTTTAATGGGTAGACATCTTCAAAGAATTTACAATACAGGTAAAGAACAAGCGGTGATAATGATGCCCCTTTTAGAAGGATTAGATGGTGTTAATAAAATGAGTAAAAGTTTAAACAACTATATAGGTGTTACAGAAAAACCTAATGATATGTATGCTAAAATTCTAAGTATTAGTGATGAGTTAATGTTTAGATATTATGAGCTTTTAAGTCAAAAAACTTTAAAAGAGCTTGAAGATATAAGAAATGATATAAAAAATGCTAAATTACATCCTAAAAAAGCTAAAGAAAATTTGGCTTTAGAGATTGTTGAGCGTTTTTACACTAAAGAAGATGCAATATTTGCAAAAGAAGAATTTGATAGAATTCATAGTGCTAATGCCTTGCCAAGTGAAATTAAAGAATTTGAATTTAAGGGTGAAAGTATTTGGTTAGCTAAAGCTTTAGTATTGTGTGAATTAGAAAATTCAACCTCTGCTGCAAGAAGAAGTATAGGTGCTAATGCAGTGAGTGTGAATTCGCAAAAAATTAATGATGAACAAATGCAATTAAATACTGGAGAATATATTTTACAAATGGGTAAAAGAAAATTTGCAAAATTAAAGGTTAAGGAATGAGTTTTAAATCTCTTCAAATAGGAAAACATTTAATTAAATATCCCATTTTTCAAGGGGGGATGGGTTTAGGTATTAGTTGGGATAAGTTAGCTTCAGCTGTGTCTTTAAATGGTGGGCTTGGCATAATTTCATCTGTTGGAACAGGGTATTATGAAAATCGCTCTTATGTAAGTAAAGAACTTAATGCTAAACCTTATGGAAGTGAGAATTTTTACTCAAGAAAAGGCTTACAAGCTTTGATCGATAATGCTAGAAAAGTTTGTGGCGATGCACCTTTGGGATGCAATATACTTTGTGCAAGTAATGATTATGCAAGAATTGCTAAAGATGCTTGTGAAGTTGGATTTAATGTTATTGTTTCAGGTGCAGGACTTCCAACAAATTTGCCAGAATTTACTATGGATTTTCCAGACGTTGCTTTAGTGCCTATTGTTTCATCGGCTAAGGCTTTAAAAATCATTTGTAAAAGATGGCAAAACCGTTACAATCGTTTGCCAGATGCTGTAGTACTTGAAGGACCAAAAAGTGGGGGACATCAAGGTTTTACTTATGAACAATGTCTTGATCCAGATTATCAGTTGGAGAGGTTAATTGCTCCAGTGGTTGAAGAAGCTAAAAATTGGGGTTCATTTCCAGTGATTGCAGCAGGAGGAATTTGGGATAAGAAAGATATTGAAAATGCGATCGCATTGGGTGCGAGTGGAGTGCAAATGGGAACGCGTTTCATTGGTACTTTTGAGTGTGATGCTAGTGATGATTTTAAAAATGTTTTATTATCTTGCAAGGAAGAAGATATAGAACTTATTAAATCTCCAGTTGGATATCCTGCGAGAGGTGTAAGAACTAATTTACTTGATTTAGTCGATAAAAGAATGGGGCCTAAGATAAATTGCATTAGTAATTGTGTAGCTCCTTGTGGTAGAGGAAAAGAGGCTACAAAAGTTGGATATTGTATAGCCGATAGACTTTTTGATGCGTGGTCTGGAAAAAAAGAAACAGGATTATTTTTTACAGGAGCAAATGGATATCGTTTGGATAAATTAATCAGTGTTAAAGAGTTAATCGATAAGCTTGTTAATGGTGAAGAATGATTAAATTTTTATTTTTATTTTTTGTTTTTTTTAATCTTTGCTTTGGAGCGTATGAAAAAGAGCTTGATAATTTTGATAATAATTTTATTACATCTAAAGCTGATGCACAGATAAAATTTCATCAGCAATTAAAAAGTCTTTATATTCAAAGTGTTATTAATGAGGATGAAAAAACTAAGATAGAACTTTTAAAAAGATTAATTATAAGTTCAAATGTTTTAAATTTAGACGATCGATCTTACGCAGAAGAGTTGAAAGAAAGTGGAGTTAGTCAATCAAGCATTAATGCTTTAAGAAAAGCTGTTATAAAGGATAAAAAAAGAAATAATTCTCCAAACAATACTGAAATTTCTACTTTTTCACAAACTCAAAGTCAAAAAAATATTTCTAAAGAAAAAAAAGATGAAGATATAAATAAAAAGGTAGAAAAAAAACCACAGATTCAAAATAATTCCCTAGATACAAAAAAAGAAAATGATAAAATTTATGTTTTAAGTTCAAACAAGATTAACCAAAGTGTCGAGCTTAAACTAAATACAAATTTAAATGAAAATGATGTTAAAAGTTTTGTTTTAGATGAAAAAGGAAATTACCGCCATATCAGTGATTTTAATGGGGTTTTAGAGGGAGGAAAGAAAGAATATAAGATGGATGATTACCGAGTAGTCATCTCCCAATACAACCCAAAGACGATTCGCATTGTGATTTATGCCAAAGAAAGAATTCCTATCACTTTTGATTTTAATGATAAAAAATTAAAAATTTCAAAACAATCTAGTACCGTTTTAAAAACTCCAAAAAAAGAAACAACGCAAAAAGATTTGCCAAAAAAACAAGAAATTAAGCCAGTTAAAGCACAAAATTCTCAAGATAAAAAACCAAAACAAGATAAAAAAGACCCTCTATATGTCTTAGATGTTGATAAAATTTCAAATGCAGTAATACTTAATCTAAGCGATACTTTAAGCGACGATGAAATTTCGGTTTTTAGTTCCAAAGATCAAAAGTTTTTCAGACAAATTGTAAGTTTCAAAGGAATTCTAGAGGGTAATCGTAAAAATTTTACCTTTGGTAAAAACAATATTACTGTAACGCAATATAACCCAAAAACAGTTAGAATTGTTCTTAGCTCTCCAAAAGAATTTGATATTTCTAAAAATTTAGAGGATAAAAGTTTAACTTTAGGCTTTCAAAAGGATAATAAAAAAACATCCAAAAGTGATGATAAAAAAAATAAAAACAATAACAATAAAAATGTTTTAAGTTCTAATTTTAAATCAAAAAAAATTATTGTTATTGATGCAGGACATGGGGGAAAAGATAGTGGAGCTTTAGGTAATAAACAAGGAACTCTTAAAGAAAAAAATATCGTTTTAAGCACAGCTTTAAAACTTGGAAGTGAGCTTAAAAAAAGAGGTTACAGAGTCCTTTATACCAGAAGCACCGATCAATTCATTAATTTAAGAGATAGAACTAAATTTGCCAATGATAAAAGGGCGGATTTATTTATTTCTGTTCATGCTAATGCAGCACCTAATGCAAAAAAAGCTAAAAGTGCTGAAGGGGTGGAAACTTTCTTTTTAAGTCCTGCTAGAAGTGAAAGAAGTAAAAAAGCTGCCGAAAAAGAGAATCAAGGGGATTTTGAAGAAATCAATTATTTTTCAAAACAAAGTATTTTAAATTTTTTAAATCGTGAAAAAATTGTAGCATCCAATAAACTCGCTATTGATGTGCAAAAAAATATATTAACCCAAACACGAAAAAAATATAAAATAGTTGATGGTGGAGTAAGAGAGGCTCCGTTTTGGGTCCTTGTTGGAGCACAAATGCCAGCGATTTTAATTGAGATAGGATACATCACTCATCCGAGCGAAGGTCAAAGAATTGCAAGTAAAACTTTTCAAGATATTTTAGCTAAGGGAATTGCTGATGGAGTAGATAGCTATTTCTATCACAATCGCTAAAATGGAAAAAGCAAATATAATTTTTAAAGATAATACTCCTTTCTCTCTTGATTTTGATGATTTTTATTTTAATTCACAAGATGGGATTCAAGAGAGTAGATATATTTATACTGAAGCTTTTAGTTGGAGCAATGAAGAGCAATTTATTATCGCTGAAACGGGTTTTGGTATAGGGCTTAATTTTTTTCTAACCTTAAAAAGATTTCTTAAAGAACAAAGTCATCAAAAAAGATTATTTTATATTAGCGTAGAAAAATTTTATATCGATAAAGAAACTTTAAGAGAAATTTATCAAAAACTTGGATTTTATGAGGATTTTAAAGAAGTGCTTGAGCCTTTTTTAAAATTTTATCCTCCTTGTAAAGAAGGATATTATCGATTTTATTTTAAAAATTGCTTTTTAGATCTTGTATTTGATGATATTTCTATTTTAAAAAAACTTGATTTTAAAGCTAATGTGTGGTTTTTAGATGGTTTTTCTCCGAGTAAAAATTCCGCTATGTTTGATGATGATGTTTTGTTTGAGGTGGCAAGATTGTCAAAAAAAGGAACACAAGTTTGCACTTTTTCTGCAGCTAGCTTACTTCAAAAAAATCTTCAAAAAAATGGTTTTTATATTCAAAAAATCAAAGGATTTAGAAAAAGAGAGATGATTCAAGCTTTTTTTGAAAAAGATCAAACAGATCAAAAAATGTTTCAAGAAGCATATTTTAAAAGAGTGTCTCAAAAAATAAAAAATAAAGAAGTAGCAATTATAGGTGCAGGTATTTGTGCGGCAGTTTTAGCATATGAGCTTTCTTTAAGAGGTTTTAAAATTAGCGTTTTTGAAAAGAATCCTTGCTTAGGAGGAGGTGCTAGCGGTAATGAAAGTGGAATTTTAAGTTCTTTGATTTTAAAACCTGATGTTGCTTTGGGTGAGTTTTCTCAACTCGCTTTTATTGAAGCGAGTCGCTTTTATAAACAAATACTAGATTTAAAATTAGACGGAGTTATAGAAATTGCACACAATGATTTAATACAGGAGCGTTTTTTATCTCAAAAAAATAACGTTTTATTTGATATTAAAAATAATCAAGCGTTTTTAAAAGATGGTGGCCATATTAAACCAAAAAAACTTGTTCAAGCTTTATTTGAAAAAAGTAAGGCTAAGATTTATTTTAATCATCAATTTAAAAATTATCAGCATAAAAATGGCACTTTTAATCTTTTTTTTGATGGAATAAAAGATATTTACCAATCAGAAATTTTAATTTATGCTATGGGTGCAGATACTAAGGATTTTATATCCTATGATTTTATGAATTTAAGCAAAGTTCGCGGTCAAGTTACTCATTTAGAGCCTTTTTGCGATATTCAATATCCGCTTTCATCAAAAGCTTATATTTGTCCAAAAAATGAAGAAATTCAAGTTATAGGGGCGAGTTATGATCGTTTAAGTTCTGATTTTAACTCCAAAATAGAAGATGATGAAGAAAATATTAGAAATATTGAAGAATTTTTAAAAGGGGATGAAAAATTGATTTGCAAAGGATCTAAAGTAGGATTTAGATCTTATTCTAGCGATCGATTTGCTATTGTTGGTGCGGCTTATGATGAAAAATTCTATAAGAAGTGTTATAAAGATTTATTATGGACGAAAAATAAAGAGCAAAAATTACCACAAAATATTCCTAATTTTTATTTAAATTTTGCTCATGGATCTCGAGCTTTTTCCACGGCTGTATTGGCTGCACGTTATCTTTGTGCTTTGATTGAAAATGAACCTTTATGTATCGATAAAGATTTTATTTCTTACATTCATCCAGCTAGATTTTTAATTAGAAAATTAAAAAAAGGTTTAAGCAAATAAAATATAAAAATATTTTTTTATTATTTTGATTTTATTTAATTTTAAATCGTATTGTTCTATTATTAGTATAATGATTTTATTTTTAAGGAAAATTTCATGGTCGATTATAATCAAATAGAGTCTCGTTTAGCGGCGCTTGAGAAGCTTCCTTCTTTAAATCCTAATTCTTCAATTCCTAAAGCTTTGGAAAAAGCTGGATTTAGTAGAAGGGATTTTATGAAATGGGCAGGAGCTATGACAGCTTTTTTAGCACTTCCAGCGACTTTTGCACCTATGGTGGCAAAGGCTGCGGAATTAGCGGATAGATTGCCTGTTATTTGGCTGCATATGGCAGAATGTACAGGCTGTAGTGAAAGTTTATTAAGAAGTGATACACCTACGATTGATAGTTTGATATTTGATTATATATCTTTAGAATATCATGAAACTGTAATGGCTGCTGCAGGTTGGCAAGCAGAAGAAAATTTAGAAAATGCGATTGAAAAATACAAGGGTCAGTATGTTTTAATGGTGGAAGGTGGTATTCCATGTGGAGATAAAGAGCATTATCTTACGATAGGGCCTCATGCAAAAACTGGATATGAGCTTAGTAAAGAAGCGAGTGAAAATGCTTATGCGATTTTAGCTATTGGAACTTGTTCTTCTTTTGGGGGCATACAAGCGGCAAGACCAAATCCAAGTAACGCACAACCTTTAAGCAAGGTTACCAATAAAACAGTGATTAATGTTCCAGGTTGTCCTCCAAGTGAAAAAAATATAGTAGGTAATGTTTTACAACTCCTACTTTTTAAAGAACTTCCAGCACTTGATGTTTATAATAGGCCAAAATGGGCTTATGGTTTAAGAATTCATGATCTTTGTGAGAGACGTGGACATTTTGATGCAGGAGAATTTGTACAAAGTTTTGGTGATGAGGGTGCGAAAAATGGCTATTGTCTTTACAAGGTAGGCTGTAAAGGGCCTTATACTTTTAACAATTGTTCAAGAGAGAGGTTTAATCAGCATACCTCTTGGCCTATTCAAGCAGGGCACGGTTGTATAGGATGTTCTGAGCCAAATTTTTGGGATAAGATGGGACCTTTTGAAGAGCCTTTGGCAAGCCATAAATTTGATACTGTTTTTGGTTTGGGTGCTGATAGTGTTTCAGATAAAATAGGTATAGGCGTATTAACACTTACAGGAGTTGCAATTGCTGCCCATGCTGTGATTGCTTCTATGAAAAAAAATGAGGAGTAAGAATGAGTCAAAAAATAATCGTTGATCCAATTACAAGAATAGAAGGACATTTAAGAGTTGAAGTTGTTGTTGATGATAACAATGTAGTAAAAGAAGCTTATGCTGGTTCTACTTTGTGGCGTGGTATTGAAACCATTGTTAAAGGAAGAGATCCAAGGGATGCGGGCTTTATGACTCAAAGAATTTGTGGAGTATGTACATTTTCTCATTATAAAGCAGGTATTGTGGCTGTTGAAAATGCTTTAGGTATTATTCCTCCTTTAAATGCATTGCTTACTAGAACTCTGATGAATGCAGCTCTTTTTTTACATGATCATATAGTGCATTTTTATCAACTTCATGGGCTTGATTGGGCTGATGTGGTGAGTGCTTTAAGTGCGGATCCTAAGAAAGCAAGTGATGAGGCTTTTAAATATACTTCAAATCCTTATGCAACAGGGGCTGATAAACTTCTTGAAGTAAAACAAAGACTTAAAACTTTTGTAGATAAAGGCAATTTAGGGCCTTTTGCAAATGCTTATTATGGACATCCAACTTATCGTTTGACTCCTGAAGAAAATTTAATCGTTCTTTCTCATTATTTAGAATGTTTAAGAATCCAAAGAATTATTGCTCAATGTATGGCTATTTTTGGAGCAAAAAATCCACATCCGCAAAGCTTAACCGTTGGGGGAGTAACTTGTGTTATGGATCTTTTAAGCCCTTCAAGAATGGGAGAATATATGAGTAAATTCCAAGAAGTGCAAGATTTTGTTAACCGTGCTTATTATCCAGATCTTGTAATGGCAGGAAAAGCTTATGCAAATGAAGCTAGTGTTTTAAATGATATCGGGGTAAATAATCTATTTACTTTTCAAGAATTTCAACTCGGAAAAAATGAATGGTTATTTGAAAGCGGCATAATTAAAAATGGAGATTTAAGTAAAGTTTATGAGGTAGATGAAAATAAAATTACTGAAGAAGCGACTCATTCTTGGTATGTAGATAATGAACCATTACATCCTTATGATGGCAAAACAAATCCAAATTATACAGGATTTGTTGATGGAGATAGTATAGATCATCATGGAAATAAGGTTAATTCTAAGGTTTTTGATACTAAAGGAAAATATAGTTGGATTAAAGCGCCACGTTATGAAGGAAATCCAATGCAAGTTGGACCTCTTGCAAATATAGTGGTTAATTATGCCAAAGGAAATAAAAATGTTGTTCCAGTGGTTGATGAGTTTTTAAAAGAAACAGGACTTCCTTTAAATGCAGTATTTAGCACTCTTGGAAGAACTGCTACTCGTTGTTTGGAGGCTAAAATTGTGGCTAATAATACCTTAAGAGCCTTTGATAATTTGGTAGAAAATTTAAAAGTAGATCAAACTACTTGTGCACCTTATACTCCAGATACAAGTAAAATGGTTAATGGTGAATATAGAGGCCGATATATGGGTCATGTACCAAGAGGAACTTTAAGCCATTGGTGTAGAATAAAAGATGGTGTGATTGAAAATTGGCAAGCTGTAGTTCCTTCAACATGGAATGCGAGTCCAAAAGATGCTAATGGAGTAGGTGGAAGTTATGAACAATGTTTAATAGGTCTTAAAATAGCTGATGTTAAACAACCACTTGAAATTATACGCAAAATTCATTCTTACGATCCTTGTATAGCTTGTGCTGTGCATGTTATGGATACCAAAGGAAATAATTTAAGCGAATATAAAGTCAATGTAAATTTATAGGAGGCTTTTTATGAGCAGTAAAGAAGAAAAATTACAAAGAAAAGCTGAATATGAATTTAGCATCGGATTGCGTTTAACACATTGGATTCGAGCGATTGCTATAGTGATTTTAATAGGAACTGGATATTATATTTCTTATGTATTTCAAAGTCCTATGAGTAGTTTTGAGCCTGTAAATTTTATGCAGGCTAAATATCGTTTAGTTCATCAAGCTGTAGGATTTGTTTTAATTGCTTGTATTATTTTTAAATTTTATCTTTTCTTTTGCGATAAAATCAGTCATAAAGAGCGTGTTTCTATTTTAGATCTTTTTAGCATTAAGCTTTGGATTAATCAAATTAAATTTTATATTTTTTTAGGCAAACATCCACACCTAAGAGGTGTTTATAATCCTTTGCAATTTGTGACTTATTTTTTATTTTATCTTGTGATGCTTGGTATCATTTTAACAGGACTTATTCTTTACACTCATACCTATCATGAGGGTTTAGGTGGGATGTTATATGATCTTTTAAAACCACTTGAAGCGAAATTGGGTGGATTGGCAGAAGTTAGAATTTATCATAGAATTTTAATGTGGGTTGTGATGATTTTTGTTCCTATTCATGTTTATATGGCTATTTTTAATGCTGTTAAAGGCAAAAATGGTGCTATGGATGCGATTTTTAGCGGTTATAAATATGTCAAAGAGGAGAGAAATTGAAATTCCTTGTGCTTGGCATAGGGAATATTATGTTTGCGGATGAGGGCATAGGAGTTCATGTTTGTAATTTTTTGAAAAAAAATTATGAATTTACTCATCCCATTCATAGTATAGAGTTTATAGATGGTGGAACTTTAGCTTTACAATTAAGTTATATAATTGCAAGTTATGATAGAGTAATTTTAATAGACTGTATTGATGCTGATAATGCAAATATAGGAGATGTATTTTTCTTTCCTTATGAGGCAATGCCAAAAAATCTTAATTGGAGTGGAAGTGCGCATGAAGTTGAAATGCTTCAAACTCTGCAATATATGGAATTAATGGGTGATTTACCTCAAACTCAAATTTTAGCTTGTATTCCTAAACGTATAGAGCCAATGAGTTTTCAGCTTTCAAATGAAATTTTAAAATCAAGCGAAATTATGAAAAAAACTTTGCTAGATTATTTAAAAAAAGAAGGTTTTGAGTGTAAAAAAGTTAAGAATTATTCTTTACAAGAATTAGCAAATAATGCGTACAAGAGTTAAATTTCAATTTTAGTGCGATATTGAATTGCTTTATTTAAAGAAATGGTATCGACATTTTCAAGATTAACTCCGCTTGGAATACCTTGAGCGATTTTGCTAAATTTCAGATTTAATTTTTTAAATTTATCTTCAATAAAAAAAATAGTTGCATCTGAGTTAATACTATGAGGTAGGGCAAAAATTAATTCTTTGCTATTTTGTTTTAGTATCATTTCTTCTAGTTTTAATATTTTTTCATTATCTAATCCATCCAATACAAAATATAAGCCTTGATAGCTTTTACTCTCCTCTATAACGAGAATGTCTTTTGGAGTTTCAACGATGCATAAGGTGTCTTTATTTCTTTCTTCATCGGTACAAATTCCGCAAAGTTCGTTTTCGCTTAAAGATCCGCATTGTTGGCAAGGTTTGATAAAACGCAAGGCATTTTCAATATTGTGTGCAAGTTTCATACCCTCAAGTTGATTATTTATGCATATATAATAAGCAAGACGAATAGCAGTTTTTTTGCCTATAGTAGGTAAATTTGAAAAACTTTCAATTAAATTGTTAAATTTTTCCAAATCATTTTTGTGTTTCATTATGATTTTTTTCTCCGAAAAAAACTTTAAAACAGTGCTTATTATTTTCATAATAATAGATAATGTCAAAATTATGTAATTTGCATACTTCAAAGACAATATAAAGACCTAAGCCCATCCCTTTTACTTTTTCATCTTTTTCTCGGGTAAAAGCCTCAAAATAATATTCTATAGGTTCGCTTAATTTGCGTCCTGGATTTTGAATAACAAAATATTGATGATGAGAATATATTTCACAAGTTCCATCGCTTGAATATTTTAAAGCATTATCAATTAAGTTTTTTAAGATTAAAGGAAAAATTTCCATATCAACATTAATCAAAGCATCACTTTTTAAGTGAATTTTGACAATTTTATTAAAATCATCTCTCATTAGATAATTTTTAGCTTCTTCAAGTATGGTACTAAAATGGATGGGTTTAAAATGCAAATTATAGTTTTTTGAGAAAAGATTTTCTATTTTTGCAAATTCATTGATTAAAGAATCCATACGCGAAAATATATCGATCAATCTTTCCTTTTGTTTGTCTTCTTTGATCATTTCCGCAATGATTCTTCCTTTTCCTATAGGAGTTTTTAACTCATGCATAATCGTACGTAAAAAAAGTTGTCTTGATTGTATTAATTCTTGATTCCTTGTAAAGGCTTTTTTAAATTCAAAGGCAATTTTTCCTATTTCATCTTCTTGATAATCTACAAAATCAGGTTTTTTTCCATTTGCGGCTTCAGCAACTTGTTTTCTAAGTTTTTTAAGAGGCTCAAGGGATTTTAAAACTGAAAAATACATAAAAACAACCAAAAAGGAAAAAAAGAAAAATCCTATCAATAAAAGATTGTAAATTCTATCATTAATATTTTCTTTATAAAATTTTTTAAAATCACCGCATTGAATATCGATATAAAGATTATTATGATATTTTAAAGAAATAAAATGGCATACCTTATCATTGCTATCATAAAAAAGAATTTCGCCATCCTCTTTAATGGTATGTATTAAGTCTGGATTTTTTACAGCAGAAAAGTTATTGTTATTAAAATAAGCGTCTATATTAAAATTTGGATTATAAGAATTGATCATATTTTTAACGAGGTTTTTTTGTCTTAAAACCCCTTCTTCAGCATAAGCATTTTCTTCAATTTTTAGTAAAACAATAAAAAGAATGCAAACTAGAAGAAAGGTTACGACAAATAAAACAACTAATTTTGTATAAATAGAATACTTTTTTTGAATCATCCTATAAGTTTGTATCCTATTCCTCTAACGGAAAAAATATGTTTTGGAGATTTGGAACTATCATTGATTTTAGTTCTTAATCTGCCGATGATTACATCTAAACTTTTAGAATCTTTATCCTTAAGATTTTTACAACGATTGACAAGTTGCTCTCTAGACACGCTATAACTGTGCTGTTGAATAAGATATTCTAAAATTTCATATTCAGCAGGAGTTAGAGTTAAAACTTTATCATTGTAGCTGATTTCATGCCTTCTTTCATCAATTTTAAAGGCAGAATTGATATTTTCATTGTTTGAAGTTTCAACTCTCTTTGTGCGACGAATAAGACTAGTGATTCTTGCATACATTTCTTTAGGATCATAAGGCTTAGGAAGATAATCATCTGCACCGATTTGAAGTCCTACTACTTTATCACTAAGATCTCCTCTTGCTGAAGAAACAATAATAGGAATATTATTTTTTTGTCTGATTTCTCTACAGACTTCAAGTCCATCTATTCCAGGTAGGGTTAAATCTAAAATCAAACAATCATAACCTTGCATACCCATATTTAAAGCTTCTTGTGGGGTTTCAAAATTTGTAATTTTTATATTAAATTGAGCTAAATATTCAGATAAAAGTTGTGCAAAATCAGGATCATCTTCTATCATTAATACGTTAATCATTTAATGTTTTCCTTCATTATTATTTTATCGTTTTAATAATATTTACATAATTTTATTTAAATTTTGATAAATTATTGAGTTTATTTTTGCTAAAATTAGCTTTTTTGATATTTTTTATTACAAAAGTTAAGGATTTTATATGGAATTAGACTATTATGAGATTTTAGAAATTACACAAAGTGCAGATAAAGATACGATAAAAAAAGCTTATAGAAAAATGGCTTTAAAATATCATCCAGATAGAAATCAAGGAGATAAAGAAGCTGAAGACAAATTTAAATTAGTCAATGAAGCCTATGAGGTTTTGAGTAACGATGAAAAACGCGCTATTTATGATAGATATGGCAAAGATGGATTAAAAGGGGGAGGCTTTGGAAATACTTCTGGTTTTGGAGGTTTTGAGGACTTAGGGGATATTTTTTCTAGCTTTTTTGGTGATGGTTTTGGTCGTTCATCGCGTCGTAAGAAAACAAGTGATGAAAAATTTGCAAGTGATTTGATTGTTAATTTAAGATTGAGTTTTAAAGAAGCTATATTTGGATGTAAAAAAAATATAGATTTTGTTTATAAAAATTCTTGTAAAACTTGTCAAGGAACAGGATCTAAAGATGGAAAACTTCAAACTTGTCCTAAGTGTAAAGGAAGCGGACAAGTAGGAATTTCTCAAGGATTTATCACTTTTGCGCAAACTTGTCCGGAGTGCAAGGGAAGTGGAGAAAGCATTCGTGAAAAATGCAGCGATTGTAAAGGTAAAGGCTATGAAGAGATAAAAGATCAAGTTGAAATTAGTATCCCAGAAGGTGTAGATAGTGGGATGAATTTAAGAGTTAATTCTAAAGGTAATATAAGTAAAAATGGTTCTAGGGGCGACTTGTACGTTAAGATTATTGTTGATGAGGATAGAACTTTTATAAGAGATGAGAATGATATATATATAGAATATCCAGTATTTTTTACTCAAGCTATTTTAGGACAGAGTGTGAAAGTTCCTACTATACGAGGAGAAGCGGTTTTAAATTTACCTAAAGGTGCTAAAGATGGTCAAAGATTTGTTCTTGAGAAAGAAGGGGTAAAAGATGTGCATAGTTCTTATATCGGTAATCAAATCGTCCAAATTTCTATTAAATTTCCTAATTCTTTAAACGATGAACAAAAAGAACTTTTAGAAAAACTCAGTGAAAGTTTTGGGATTAAAGATGGTATGCATCAAGAACAAAAGGGATTTTTTGAAAAAATAGCTGATTGGTTTAAATCATAGCCAATCAAAAATTTTCTAAGACAACTGATAAACATTTTTTATAAAAAATGAAAGATTTTTTAGACATAAAAAAAGCTAGGTTTTATAAAACCTAGCTTTAAAAGTTTTAATTCTAAGTGATTTTTAGAATTTGTAAAGAGCTTGAAGTCTTACAGCGTTGTGATCGCCTTTAACACCATGATCTCTATCTACATTTACATAAGAATAGAATGCTGAGAAGTCAAGTTTTGGAGAGTATTTATAATCTACTCTTGCAACTGCTTCTAATTTTTTACCACCAAGGCCTTCAAAGCCTGTTTTTGTTCCACCATATACGAAATCACCGCCTACGCGTACTGTTTCATTGAAAGTGTAACCAGCTGTTACGTAACCGAAGATATTTCTACCAAGGCTACCATTTAATTGAGAACCTTCAGTATAGAAAATTTCTTGACCAGCTAGTAAAGAACCAAGATTTCCTTGATCTTCAATTACAGTTAAAGTTGGTTTTTCTTTATCACCGTAGTATAAACCACCAAGGCTAGCATCCCAACCATTTACTTCAATAGCACCTTTTAAAGCAAAGAAGTTGCCATTACCGGCTCCAGTAGTATCTTTAAGTTTGTTATCAACGGAGTTTCCTAAATAAGCACCTTCAAGAGTCCAATTTACACCATCAAAAATAGTTGTGCTATAAGCTACATCTAAAGCATACATGAAAGCATTTTCATCCATATAAGCTAACCATAATTGTGGGTTAAGTTGTCCACCAAGAGCTTCATAAGAACCTACAGCTGCAGCACCATAAAGATTTTTTTGCCAATTTAAAACAGGACTAGCGTCAGTATCACCATATTTTTGATCTTGTCCTTCATTAAAACTATCTACAGCGAATGCAGCTAAAGTTAAGCCATCGATGCTATTATTTACTACTTTTATACCTGTTCCAACTAAACCATCGATTTCGTTGTCTGTCCAGATAGTGTTAAGTTGTTGCTTACCAGCGATTACGCTTGTAGCTACATCTTCGTTTGTATAAGTTAAGTATAATTGACGAACATGGAATCCATCGCTAGTGTTGCTAATATTATTTGTATTATTTCCAAATCCACCATCTTTTGAGTTATAATCAAATTGAATGAAAGCTTTAAAATTATCTGCTATAGCAGCATTAAAATTAAGTTGTGCTCTGTATTGATGGTTTTGTTTGCTAGTAATTAAATCATTTCTATAACCAGGAAATTTTTTATCAAAAGAACCTGACTCATATCTGTATCTTAATACTCCAGATACATCGATATCTTTAATTACTTCTTCCATTGGAGTAGCACTAGCTACAGAAAAAGCACCTGCAGTAAGAGCTGCAACTAAACTAAGTTTAACTAGTTTCATGAGAATTCTCCTTCTTAAAATTAAAATTAAAACGATGTAATTGTAGCATAAAAAATAAGAGTTTATCTTAAAAAATACTTAAAGTTTATTTTTGGATTTAATTTTGAAGTCATAAAAAGACAAAATCTAGTCGAGTATGTAACTCAACTAGATGCAATTTTAAGGAGTTTTCTTATGAATGTTTGTATTCGTTTGTAAGTATAAAAATTAAAAGTAAATGATAAGTAATTATAAAAATTTTAAATCTTATTTTGAATTTTTATAAAAATTTGTTTTCATGATTTTAACTTTTTTAACAAATCATCGGCACTTATAAAACCTGTAATTTTTAATTTTTCTTTACCATTTTCAAAAAAAATCAAAACAGGCGGTCCAAAAACATTAAATTTTTTCATTGTTTTTATGTCTTCATTATTGTTTTGACTGACATCAACTTTGATCAATTTATATTTTTTAACTTGATCAATAACTCTTTGATCACTAAAAGTAAGTTCATCTAAGAGTTTGCAATTTTCACACCAAGACGCTGTAAAATCAAGCATTAAGGCTTGATTGTTTTTTATTTCTTGATTGATTTGATCAAGATTGTTTATAAAATGATAATTTAAAGCTTGATTTTCTTGCTTTGTGCTAAAGTTTAAAGGGTTTAAAAAATCTTTTGCTCCAAAAAGTCCACCTAAAAATAAACAAAGAGAATAGCTTAAAACTAAAATCAAAATGCTTTTTTTAATCTTAGCAAAAGCATCAAGAGCTTTTTCAAAAATTCCCATAAAAACACTAAAAAACACACCTAAAATTCCAAAGGCCATTAAAATGTAATGAGTCTCTATGATACGAGAGAGTATCCAAATGGCCATCGCAAGCATAACAAAGCCAAAAAATACTTTTATTTTTTCCATCCAAGCACCAGGTTTTAAAAATCCTAACCCTAAGCCTATAAAAAGCAAAGGAATTCCCATGCCAAAACTCATTATAAAAAGGGCACTTCCGCCAAGCAATGCATCTTTGGTATTTGCTATGTATATTAAGGCTCCAGCCAAAGGAGCTGCTACGCAAGGTCCTACGATCAAAGCAGATAAAAAGCCCATGATGGCTATACCTATAATACCTTTTTTATTATCGCTTTTTTTGTGTATGAAATTTTGAAATTTTAAAGGCATTTCAAAACGTAAAATATCAAACATCGCAAGTGCAAAAAGAACAAAAATCAGCGCAAAAATAATTAAAACGCTAGGTTTTTGTAAAATTCCTTGAACACTTGCACCTAAAAAACTCGCAATCACTCCAGCAATTGCGTATGCTAAAGACATAAAAAATACATAAATAAAAGAAAGAAAAAAGCTGTGTTTTTTAGAATTTTTACCCCCGCTTTTTGCGATCAATAAGGAAGATAAAATAGGGATCATAGGTAAAATACAAGGCGTAAGAGAGAGTAAAATTCCATAGCCAAAAAAACTAAGCAAAATCCAAAAAAGATTATTTGTAGCTAGAAAATTAGCAATCATTCCTTCTTCGGATTGAGAATTAAAAGTTTCTTTAGGTTTGGTTTGTTTAGTTTGTTTGTAAGGTTTTGAAACTGAAAATTGGTTGTTTTGATAGCTTAGATCTAGATACCAAATTTGAGGGTTATAACATAAACCTTGTTTAGAACAACCTTGAAATTCGAATTTGATTTGATTGAGATTGTTTTTAGCATAATGTTCTAAAAGTAAATTAGGCAAGGCTAAATTTAATTCTTTAAAATATACTTTTTCGTTATTTTCTTCAACACTTGGGGGAAAATTTAAAAAAGATGTTATATCTTTGTCGTTAATGTGAAGTTTGATTTTGTTTGCATATAGATAAATATCTTGTCCTAATTTTACATCGATGATAATAGAACTATCGTATTTTTTTGAATCAACATGAAAAGCATCGTTTAAAGATAAAATGGAAGCAAATGAAATGCAAAAATTTAATAAAAGTATTATAATAAAACGCAATTATTTTTCCTTTTTAGAATGTGTTTTTGATTGAAATTATATTTTTTTGTAGTAAATTAAAAAAGCTTTTTTATTAAAAAATAAAAATTATAATACTTTAACTTATATTTAAACGTTAAAAATTTACAATAATTCACAAAAAATTCACTTTCAAACTTTAAAATTGATATTAATAATAATTAATAAGGTTTTTAATGAAAAAAAAGATTATTTTTATAGTAGTGTTTTTGACTGTTATTCTTAGCGGGGTTTATTATTGGTTTTTTTATGATAAAGAAAAGGTGACTTACCTCACTCAAAAAATACAAAGAGACAATATATCTCAATCCATAGAGGCCATAGGAAAAGTTTATGCTAAAGATCAAGTTGATGTTGGAGCTCAAGTTAGCGGACAAATTTTAAAACTTTACGTGGATGTGGGTTCTTATGTCAAACAAGGCGATTTGATCGCTCAAATTGATAAAGATAAGCAGCAAAATGATTTGGATATTACAAAAGCAGAACTTCAAAGTGCTAAGGCAAATTTAGAAAGCAAGAAGGTTGCCTTAGATATTGCTTTAAAACAATACGAAAGAGAAAAGAAGCTTTACGCTTTAAAGGCGACTTCTTTAGAGAATTTAGAAAGTCAAAAAAATAATTATTATACTCTTAAAGCCAATGTTGCCGATCTTAATGCACAAGTTGTTCAGCTTGAAATCACGCTTAAAAATGCTCAAAAAGATTTAGATTATACCACGATAACCGCTCCGATTAATGGGGTGATTATTAATGTAGCAGTTGATGAAGGACAAACTGTTAATGCAAATCAAAACACACCTACTATAGTTCGCATAGCTAATTTAGATGAAATGGAAGTGAGAATGGAAGTTGCCGAAGCGGATGTGAGTAAGATAAAAGTAGGAACAGAACTTAATTTTTCTTTATTAAGCGATCCTCAAAAGACTTATCATGCTAAAATAGAAAGCATCGATCCAGCTGATACTGAAGTGAGTGATTCGAGTTCAAATTCGGATTCAAGTTCTTCTAGTTCAACTTCTAATGCGATTTATTATTATGCTAAATTTTATGTTCCAAATAAAGATAATTTTTTACGTATAGGTATGAGTGTTGAAAATGAGATCATCGTTGCGAGTGCTAAAAATGTGATTGTCGTTCCAAACTATGCGATTAAAAACGATGAAAAAGGTTATTATGTCGAGGTTTTAGAAAATGATGAAGCTGTTAAAAAATACGTTAAACTTGGGATTAAAGATGCTATTAATACTGAAATTTTACAAGGTGTGAGTGAAAATGAGAATTTAATACTCAGCTCTAGTGCTGATGGACTTGCATCAAAAATTAAATTGAGATTTTAATGATTTGCTTAAGAAATATCTATAAAAATATAGGTGAAAATGCTATTTTAAAAAATATCAATCTTGATATAGAAAAGGGTGAATTTGTAGCAATTATCGGTCAAAGCGGAAGCGGAAAAACCTCTTTGCTTAATATCATAGGAACTTTGGATAGTCCAAGCAGTGGAAATTATTTATTAGATGAGTATGAGGTTACTAATCTTAACCATGATGAAAAAGCGAGATTAAGACGTGAAAAAATAGGTTTTATTTTTCAGCGTTATAATCTTTTAAATTTATTTAATTCTAGTGAAAATGTTTCTTTACCTGCTATTTATGCGGGTAAAAATGTGCAAGAGAGAAAACAAAGATCTAAAGAGCTTTTAAGTGATCTTGATCTAGGTCATAAGCTTTATTCTAAGCCTAATGAATTAAGTGGCGGACAACAACAACGCGTTTCTATAGCAAGAGCTTTGATGAATGGCGGAGAATTGATTTTAGCTGATGAGCCAACTGGAGCTTTAGATAGTAAAAGTGGGATTATGGTGCTTGAAATTTTGCAAAAATTAAATAAGCAAGGCCATACTATTGTTTTAGTTACTCATGATCCTAAAATCGCCCAACAAGCTAAAAGAGTTATTGAAATAAAAGATGGTGAAATTTTAAGCGATAGCAAAGAGAAAAAAAGCATAAATGATCAAAAAATTACTCCTAGAGTGATGACGAAAGAAAGAAAAACTTTAGCTTTGCTTAAAAATCAAGCTTTTGAATGTTTTAAAATCGCTTATTCTTCTATAATTGCACATAAGTTGCGTTCTATTTTAACGATGCTTGGTATTATTATAGGAATTGCCTCTGTGGTTTGTGTCGTGGCTTTAGGGCTTGGCTCACAAGCTAGAGTTTTGCAATCTATTTCTGATCTTGGCACAAGTAGTATAGAGATCTTTCCAGGTAAAGGATTTGGAGATTTGCGTTCGGGTAAAACGAGGCTTAATTTTAGTGATCTAAAAACTTTAAAAAGCTTGAATTTTTTAGAAGCTGTGGATGCTTACACTAGCTCTTCAGGCGTGGCAACTTATAGTAATATTTCTTTAAATGCTAAAGCCGAGGGAGTAGGGGTTAATAATTTTGCCATTGATGGCTTAAAGATTGATACAGGAAGAATTTTAAGTGAAGATGAGGTGCAGCATAGTTCAAATGTTGTCGTTCTTGATTTTAATGCTAAAAAGAATTTATTTCCAGAATTAAGCAATGAAGATGTTTTAGGCCGAGTGGTGATTTTTGATTCTCAACCTTTTAAAATTATAGGAATTTTGAAAAAAGATCAAAATAAAATATTTGATGATAATGTTGTGCGTCTTTACATCCCTTATACAACGCTTATGAATAAAATTACTGGAGATAAAAAATTGCGTGAAATTGTTGTTAAGGTTAAAGATGATATGGATTCTACTTTAGCTGAAAGTGCGATTATACGTGTTTTAACCCTTAAAAGAGGGCAAAAAGATTTCTTCACTTTCAATTCTGACACTTTTAGAAAAACCTATACAGCAAATAAAAAAACAACAACAATACTTACAATTTGTGTAGCGATCATCGCTCTTGTGGTTGGAGGAATTGGTGTGATGAATATCATGCTTGTTTCTGTGAGTGAAAGAACAAGAGAAATTGGAATTCGTATGGCTATAGGTGCTAGAAGAGAAGATATTATGATGCAATTTTTAATTGAAGCGATTATGATATGTACTATAGGGGCGATTTTGGGGGTTATTTTATCTGTATTTGTGATCTTTGCTTTTAATCATTTAAGCACTGATTTTCCGATGATTTTAAATGCATATTCTATACTTTTAGGCCTTTTAAGTTCAATTTTAATCGGAGTGATTTTTGGATTTTTTCCTGCTAGAAATGCGGCGAATTTAAATCCTATTCATGCTTTATCAAAGGAATAAAATGAAAATTTTGATCAGCTTTTTAATCGGTTTTTTTATAACAGCTTGTGGGACAAAGTTGGTTTTACCCAAAGAGCCTTCGATAAAACAGAGTGATTTAAAGGATTTAAATATAAGTTATGAATGGTACAAAGCTTATGGCAATAAGCGTTTGGATGAATTTATAGATTATGTTTTAAAAAATAATAGCGATGTTAAAGTGGCGAGATTAAATTTATTGAGTGCTTTGGCTAGGGCTGATTTGATTGATTATGATTTATATCCGAGTTTGAGTGCTAATTTGGGATTTGCAAAGAGTAAAAATTTAAATTCAGGATTAGAAGGTAAAAATTTTAACAATGCTTTAAATTTAAGTTATGAATTAGACATTTATGGAAAGATAAGAGATAGTGCAAAGGCAAGTGAATTTAGCGCAAAGGCAAGTGAATATGATTTGCAAAATTTAAAAATCAGCATGGTTAATACAGCTTTAAATGATGTTTTTGAACTTGCCTATTTTAATGATATGCAAAATTTACTTGAACAATATTTTCAAAATTTAACTCAAATGAAAGAGCTTTATACTTATAAATATGAGCTTGGAAAGATAGAAGAACTTGATTTGCTGAATTTAGAGCAAAGTGCTTTAAAAGCAAAGCAAAATCTTTTAAGCAATGAGCAAAATAGAAATTTATTGATTAAAAATTTGCAAGATTTGTTAGGCAAAAAAGAGGGGTTTTCTTATATAGAATATTTTAAAACCTTGTCTTTGTCTGATTTTAAAGAGTTAAAGCCTGAATTTAACATTCCTTTAAAAGCACTTGCTTATCGTCCGGATGTACAAGTTAAGATCAATAATCTAAAATCCGCTTTTAAAGATTATACCTCTATGCAAAAATCCATATTGCCAAGTATTTCTTTGGGTGGAATTTTAAATGGCAGTGATGAAAATTTTAATGATAGTTTTAAATTTGAAATTTTAAGCGGAAATATCAAAATTTCCCTTCCTTTTCTTGATTATGGTAGAGTGCGTCAAAATATCAAAATTTCAGAATTTGAATACGATAAACTTTTAGTAGAATACGAACAAATTTTACAAAGTGCGATTAATGAATATGAGCTTAATTATAAGGATTATCAAAGCAATATTTCACTTTTAAAAAATTTAGAAGAGATTAACTCAAAAGAAAAGTTGATCAAAAAAGCTTATTATGAAAAATATAATTTAGGCAAAAGCGAGTTAAAAGATTATTTAGATGCTGCCAATGCTTTAAATTCTAGCGAAGAAGAACTTTTGAGGGCAAAATTTAATCTTTATAAAACGATCAATTTATATTATCAAATCACTGCTATAGGAGAAAAATCTTTCAAATTTAATCCCAAAAAATAAATCAACTAAAACCAAA
>NZ_JACHTP010000019.1:0-36802 GCF_020135855.1 Campylobacter sp. B0100352/1 | reverse complement strand
AAGGCTAAAACATCTTTGGAAAATTGCTCTAAACTATAATCACCGCCGACGGCCCCTACAAATTTTCCATTTTTATAAATAGGCATTGTATAAGTTAATGCAGAAACTCCATCTGTTGCAGATTTATATGGCCCATAAACAACAGTTTTGGTTGCGCCATGTGCTGACTGATACCATCCAGCATTTTGTAAATTGAAAGATTTAGAATCCAATATTTTTCTATCTGACAAAAGAACTCTTCCAGAATTTTCAAAACCTAAAAAAACAAGTTTAAAACCAAAAGCTTCTTTGAAAGATTCTAACAAAGCGAAAAGTTGCTCATCGTCTCCTTTATCTAATCTTTTTTCAACTTCTTTAGCCAAAACCTCCATTGCAACTCGTCTGCTTTTTCCATAATTATCAAATGTCATTGCAACATCTTCTACGGTTTTTAGCTGAGTGCTTTTAAGTAATTCAAAAGTGTTATTTTTAGATTCAAAATAGCTAATAGTACTTGTGATAGCTAATATAATAACTATCAAAACACCTACATAAAAAGTTAATTTTAACGATACGCCAAAAGATTTTGTTTTTTCCATAAATACTCCTATTTAATTATCGATCTTTTTTTAGTATTATACAATAAATATAGAAACTATTTTTTAATAAAATAATCTCCATCAAAACTTATTAAAGAATATTGCCTCTCATTTCCTATACTTTCAACAAGCTCTTCAATGCTTAAAAAAGTTAAAGAATCAGCTTCAACATGTTTTCTTACTTCTTCAATATTTTTATTAGCGCTAATTAATTCTTCAAAGGTTGGGGTATCTATACCATAAATATCTGGAAATTTAATTTCTGGGCAAGCAACAGCTAAGTGAATTTTGCTAGCTCCTGCAGCACGAAGCAAAGAAACTATTTTTTTAGAAGTAGTTCCACGAACTATACTATCATCAATCACTACAATTTCTTTACCCTCTAAAACTTTACGCATAGGATTGAGTTTTAATTTGACTTTTAAATTTCTTAGCTCTTGAGTAGGCTCTATAAAAGTTCTTCCTACATAATGATTTCTTACTATGGCCATTTCAAGAGGGATTTTTAAATATTGAGCAAAACCTATAGCAGCACTCACTCCGCTATCTGGAACAGGTACAACAAAATCGGCTTTGTGAGGAAATTTTTTGGCTAAAGTTTCACCCATTTTTTTACGAATTTCATAAACACTCTTGCCTTCTATAATACTATCAGGTCTTGCAAAATAAACATATTCAAAAGCACAAATTCTAGGACTTTTTGTTTCTAAAATTATACTTTCAAATTGATCATTGCCTTGGGTAAAAATGATTAACTCTCCAGGTTTAACATCGCGTATAAATTCAGCTTCTATTAAATCAAAAGCACAGGTTTCACTCGCAACTATATAACCTCCATCTTTTAATCTTCCTAAAGATAAAGGACGAACTCCATAAGGATCTCTTGCTACATAAAGTTTATCTTTGCTTGCTAGAACAAAACAATAAGCTCCTAAGCAACTTTTTAAACTTTCAATAAATTTGTCTTTTAAGTTTTCTTTTTTGCTCCTAGCGATTAAATGAACAACATTTTCAGTATCCATATGGGTTTGAAAAATCGCTCCATCTTGGATTAATTGATTTCTAATTTCTTCTTTATTGACTAAATTTCCATTGTGTGCTAAGGCGATATCTCCTAAGGCACAATTTGCCGCAATAGGTTGCGCATCGTCTAAGCTAGAATTACCCGCTGTAGAGTAGCGATTGTGCCCTATAGCGATTTCTCCTTGTAAGGTTTGTAAATTTTGAGGATTGAAAATTTGACTCACCTCTCCTTTAGCTTTAATCGTTTTGATATTTTTACCATTACTAACACTGATTCCACTTGCTTCTTGCCCACGATGCTGCATAGCAAATAATGCATAATATGCATAAGTGCTCGCATTTTTTGAATTGATAACTCCAACAACTGCACACATATTAAATTCCTAAAAAATCATTGATTGAATATAATTTTGGATTTTGCTTTTGAAGCCAAATTGCGATCTTAATAGCACCCCTAGCAAAGGTTGCTCTTGAGGTTGCAACGTGACTTAATTCTAAAAATTCTCCATTTTCATAAAATCCCACAGTATGACGACCCACTATATCACCACCCCTTAAACTCATAACCGCTATTTCATTTTTATTTCTTTCGCCTATGATGCCATCTCTTGCACTAACTCTGACTTTTTCAAGATCTAAATTTCTAGCCTTTGCTGCATTTTGCGCTAAAGTCATAGCTGTTCCACTTGGCGCATCTTTTTTATGGCGATGATGCATTTCAACAATTTCAATATCAAAATTTTCAAGCATAGCACTTGCTTTACTCACAAGATGATTTAAAACCGCAACACCTAAAGACATATTAGTCGCGTAAAATATTGGCATTGCTTTACTTAAATCATGCATTAAATCCATTGTTTTTGCATCAAGTCCCGTTGTTCCTATCACTAAAGGTTTAGAATTCATTTTTGCAAAATTTAAAAGTTCGCAAGTACCTTTTGGTGAAGAAAAGTCGATAATCACTTCACTTTTCTTAAAAAGTTCATCAATATCATCGCCCTTATCATAAAGCATCGCTGCTTTTGCATTATTTTCATCCACTAAGCATTCTTGAATTTGTTTTCCCATACGACCTTTGGCGCCGTAAATTCCTATATTGATCATACTAATTACCTTTTAAATAAATGTTTATTTTATCATTTGTTCCATAAATTTCCACATAATCACTGTTTTTTCAATTTAACTAAATTTTCCAACAATCTTTTTTCCTCTCCAATCCCTTTACTTTCATAAAATTTTAAATTTTTACTTAAATATTTTTGCTCAATCCAACCTCCAAAATCATGAGGATAAAGATAATTTTTCCTTTCAGGATGGTTGTTATTAAGGTAGTTTGGAATATCTAAAGCCTCGTTATTTTTAACAAAGTCTAAAGCTTTATTGATAGCCTTATAACTTGAATTTGATTTTAAAGCACTTGCTAAATAAACCACACACTGACTCAAAATAATGCGTGCTTCTGGATAACCTATATTTTTTACTGCTATAAGTGCAGAAGTAGCAAGATTAAGTGCATTTGGATCTGCATTTCCTATATCTTCACTTGCAAAAATAATTAAACGCCTAGCTAAAAAATCAGCACTCTCTCCTGCATCAATCAATCTTGCAAGGTAATAAAGCGCCGCATCCACATCGCTCCCGCGTAAGCTTTTAATCATAGCACTAGCTAAAATATAATGCGTGTCTTTTTGGCTAACCCCTTCACTATTGACACCATTTCTAAGTTTTTTTAAATTATTTAAATTGATATTTTTAGGATCTAAAACCAATGCAAATTCAAGTAAATTTAACATAGATCTTGCATCGGCACTTTTAACTAAAAAATCCTTAGCCTCATCATCGATATCAAAACCGAGTTTTTCTTGAACTTTTTTTAATAAAATCTCTAAATCTTTAGCCTTTAATGTTTTAAACTCAAAAAGCATAGAACGACTTCTAATGCCAGAACAAAGCACAAAATAAGGGTTTTCAGTACTTGCACCTATGATAATACAACGATAATTTTCCATAGGAATGAGTAACATTTCTTGCTGAGTTTTATTAAGACGATGAATTTCATCGATAAAAATTAAAGGCTTATAAAGGCTATTTTTATATCGATCAAGTATGTTTCTAAGCTCTTCAAGCTTAAAATTTCCCCCATCAAATTCATAAAAATCCAATCCAAAATCTTTTGCTATCGCCCTTGCAAAAGTTGTTTTTCCGCATCCTGCCACACCATAAAATAAACTATGAGGCAGTTTTTGCATAGTGATAAATTTTTTAAATATTTCAACAAGGTCTTTTTGACCTATAATTTCATCTAATTTTTTAGGACGAAATTCTAACGCTAAACTCATCAGTTTAAATCTATGTGAGAAAATTTATTATCATTAATCTTAAGTTGAGGATTTGAAAGATTATCATAGGATAAATTCATAATAAATAAATCGTTATTTTTAATAAAATACTGATTTAATCCTCCAAAAAATTGTCCCCAAGAAAATAATTTATCCGGTTCTTCTGTGCTAGAAATTTGAATATTAGCTTTATCATTTTTGTCCGATATAAAAACATTACCATCAATATCTATATTTTGATTGTCTTTATAAAGAGTTAAATCAATAATATCAAATTTTAATCCTTCTTTGGCAATAAAATTGATATCAAATTTATCATAAGAATTTCTAACTATTTCATCCCAAATAATATCAAAATCAATTTTATCAAAATTCAAATTTTGATAAAGTTTTGAATTCATATCAAGAACAATATCATCTGCTTTACCTTGAAAATGAACTTTTAATTTATCCTTACCTTGAAAATGAAATGTATTTTTGCTATAAAATGAAACTATTTTATTGTTATTAAACGCAAAAGAGTGAAATTGTAATTCTTCAACACCCTCTTTAGGTTGCAATAAATCACTCAAAGGCACAGGATGATTAAAATGTTGCTTATAGTTGAAATTTTGCATAGAAAGTTTTGAGTAAAATTGTGCAAATTGTGCTTCATCCACCTTAAAACAAATGTCTTTAGCTTGCATATTTTTATTTGTTGAAATGGAAACGGAAGCATTTTTTAACAAAGTATCCCCGCCTTCATTGCTTAAATTAATATCTTGAAATTTAAGTCTTAGATTGAAACCTTTTTGTTCGCTTGTTATTATAAAATTAGCCAATTCTTTATCTTTTAAATATTGATCTAAAAAATAAAAAGGATTGCTTAAATTTCCTTGTGCAATATATTTTGAAAAATAGTTGTTGTTAAAAATTATATTGATTTTAGTTTCAAAATTTAAATTGAATTTGTCTTTTATAATAAAATCTGCTTTAGAGTGCAAAAAGCCTTTTTTGAAATTTAAATCCGTAATTTCATAATGAGAATTTTTATTATTTGTAAGATTATTTAAAATATTTTCATTTATATAGCCCATGTAAAAAATATGAATAATAAATACAAACCCTATTATAATAGGAATTATTAGCCATTTTTTCAAAATATCTTTCCTTGATAAATTTCAATAGCTATTTTACAAATTCCTTGTTAAAAAAAGTTTAAAAATGTTAAAAAAGAGTTTTATTTTGTTTGACAAAGCAAACAAAATAATTTTTAATAGGCTTTTTTATAGCATTGAATTTCTATTTTTCTAGCCACAGGAATAGCTGGAGCATTTGGAGAAATTGGCATACCATAGAAAATTTTACTTTCTAAAAAATCACCTTGTTTTAAATCCTTAAAGGTTCCCTCTTTGTCGGTACCAAAAATTCCGCAATCATCCATTTCAATTTCTGTATTTGGTAAAACTTTAATCGCTATTTGTCCGCCATAAACAGAATCGATGAGCAAAGTTTTATTGTTATCATAAACTTGAGCAATAGTGCCTTCGAGCTTAACACTGTCGGCTAAAAGAATAGTACTTGACAAACAAGCTGCTAAAAAGAACATTTTTTTCATAAATATTTTCTCCTTTTTTGTTTGATTTCTTGAAATGATAAAAAAATAAAGTGAAGTGAATGTGAAGTTTTAACCAAAAACACAGAATAATTTTATTAAAATATAAAATATGCTAAAATTATAATATAGTTTTTTATCTGCGCAAACTTTAACAAATAGAAATTTAATTATTTAATTTTATTATCGCGATGCTAAAAAACATTTTTAATTATTATATATAATAAATTGGAGAAACTATGCACAAAAAGCATTCTTTACCTGAATTAACCTTTAGAGGGCTTTTATTAGGAAGTATTTTAACCATTATCTTTACAGCCTCAAATGTATATTTAGGGCTTAAGGTAGGACTTACTTTTTCATCCTCAATCCCTGCTGTTGTTATTTCCATGGCTGTTTTAAGCTTGTTTAAAAATTCAAATATTTTAGAAAATAACATGGTTCAAACTCAAGCATCCGCAGCTGGTACTCTTTCTTCAGTTATTTTTGTTATACCTGGACTTTTTATATGTGGGTATTGGAGTGAATTTCCTCTTTGGCAAACTTTTATGATTTGTTTATGTGGTGGAGGTTTAGGAGTTCTTTTTACCATACCTTTAAGAAGAGCTATGGTCGTAGAAAGCAAACTTACTTATCCAGAAGGTAGGGCAGCAGCTGAAATTTTAAAAATGGCCAATAGAGATCAAGAAATAAAAAAGGGTAAAAAAGGTGTTAAAGAAATTGCTTTAGGTGGAGTTATTGCGGCCACTTATAGTCTTTTTAGTAGTGGTTTTAAATTGATCGCAAGTGAAAGTAGCTTTGCTTTTATATGGAATAAAATGGCCTTTGGATTTTCCATGGGCTATTCTTTAGCGCTTTTAGGTGCGGGTTATCTTGTTGGATTAGCAGGAGCTATAGCACTTTTAGTTGGGATGTTTTTAGCTTGGGGTGTTTTTACCCCTTATCTTTCAAGCTTTGAATTTGATGGGGTTAAAAATGCAGCGGAACTTGCTTCAGAAGTTTGGAGTAGTAAAGTTAGACTTATAGGCACTGGAGCCATTGCTATAGCTGCACTTTGGACTTTGATAGAACTTTTAAAACCTGTATTTGATGGAATTAAAGAAATTATTCGCAATGTTAAAAATCCACATGCAAATAATAGTGATTCAAGAAATACGGATTTATCAATAAAAAATATTTTTATACTTTTTTTATTGATGGTTGTAGGACTTTTTATCACATTTTATAATTTTGTTAGCGATGCGCATTTAAATGTATTTTACCACTTACTTTTTGCGGTAGCTGGGACTTTAATCGCAGTATTGATAGGCTTTTTTGTAGCAGCAGCTTGTGGATACATGGCTGGTCTTGTGGGATCATCTTCAAGCCCTATTTCAGGTATAGGATTAATCGGGATTATTGCATCTTCGATTATCTTTTTACTTTTAGGAACAGAGCTTTTTAAAGATCCAATCCTTTCAAATTTTGCTATTGCTTTAGCTATTTTTACTACAAGTGTTATTTTAGCAACTGCAGCAATTTCTAATGATAATTTGCAAGATTTAAAAACAGGATATTTAGTGGGTGCAACTCCTTGGAAACAACAAGTTTCTTTACTTGTAGGTTGTGTTTTTGGTGCTTTAGCCATCGTTCCTGTTTTAAATTTGCTTTATCAAGCTTATGGCTTTGTTGGCGCAATGCCAAGAGCTAATATGGATGCTTCTTTAGCTTTAAATGCACCACAAGCTAATTTAATGAGTACAATTGCTAAAGGAATATTTAATCACAATATAGAATGGAATTACATTCTTTTTGGCGTGGGTGTAGGTGTGATCATTGTTATCATCGATAAAATTTTAAAAAAGATGGGTAAAATGTCTTTACCGCCTTTAGCTGTAGGGATTGGTATATACTTGCCACCTGATGTTAATATACCATTGATTATCGGGGGAATTTTAAAATATTGCGTGATGAATTATCTAAAAAGAAAATATGAAAACAATTCCAAAAAAGAAGAAAAAATAGCTTCATGTGAGCAAAATGGAATTTTATTTGCTTCGGGATTAATTGTTGGAGAAAGTATCTTTGGTGTGATTATTGCGGCTATTACAGTTTTTTCAGTTAGCATAGGTGGAGATGAAAATATTTTGGCTTTAAATTTCAAAAATTTTCATAATAGTACATTATTTGCCTTTATATTTTTTATAGCTGCGATATTGTATTTTATTAAAAGAATTGTCAAAAAATAGATTTTAGGTTATTTATGGAAAATTTTTACGCTTTAATATTAGGGATTATTGAAGGATTAACCGAATTTTTGCCTGTCTCCTCAACGGGTCATATGATTTTAGGTGGAACGATTTTGGGGCTTAAAATGGATGATTTTTGGAGAAGTTTTTTAATCATTATACAACTAGGATCCATTTTAGCCGTTGTTTTTGTTTTTTGGAAACGCTTGTTCCAAGGATTTGATATTTGGTTTAAATTAGCGGCTGGTTTTTTTCCTACCGGTCTTATTGGACTTTTTGCTGAAAAATATTTGAAAGAATTATTTAATGGTTATATTGTGGTTAGCATGCTAATCATTGGTGGGATCATATTTATCATTATCGAAAGATATCATAAAAATAAAATCTATAAGATTAACTCACTGGATGAAATAACTTATAAAAAAGCATTTTGTATAGGGATTATCCAAGCTTTAGCGATTATCCCTGGAACCTCAAGAAGCGGATCGAGTATCATTGGTGGATTATTGCTAGGTTTAAATCGCAAAAGTGCGGCAGAATTTAGCTTTTTATTAGCTGTTCCAACGATGATTATAGCGACTTTGTATAAAATTTATAAAGAACCAAATTTGCTTGGCGATGCCAATTCTTTAATCCCTTTATCAATAGGATTTATCACGGCTTTTATAGTTGCTGTTTTTGTTATAAAGTTTTTCTTAAAATTTATAACAAAATTTGATTTTATCCCTTTTGGAATTTATAGAATTATTTTAGGAATTTTGTTTTTCTATCTATATTATAGTGGAATTTTAAATCCAGGAGATCAATTTTAAATTCAGATATTATTTTAAAATCATTTAATAAAACTAATTTTTAAAAAAAATTAAGGCAGACAAAGATAAAATTATAAATTTAAATTAAAACTCGCAGAGTTAGCGAGCTTAAAGGTGAAAATTAATATGGAAAAAGAAATTATTGCGTTTTTAGATACTGAAAAAATAGTCGATTTACAAAGCGTTCAATCTAAAAATAACTTGAAAGAAATTTATTTTGATAATTCTAAAGAAAGTTTAGAAGTAATACGCCATTCTTGCGCACATTTAATGGCACAAGCGATTAAAATTTTATATCCTGAGGCTAAATTTTTTGTTGGCCCTGTGATAGAAGATGGCTTTTATTATGATTTTCGCGTTGACTCTAAAATCAATGAAGAAGATTTAGTAAAAATAGAAAAAAAGATGAAAGAACTTGCCGAATCTAAAATTGAAATTGGCAAATATGAAATAAGCAAACAAGAAGCTTTGCAAAAATTCCAAAATGATGATTTAAAACAAGAAGTCTTGCTTCGCATTCCTGATGGGCAAGTGAGTATTTATACTCAAGGTGATTTTGAAGATTTATGCCGAGGTCCTCATGTACCAAACACAAAATTTTTACGTTTTTTCAAACTCACTCGAGTTGCTGGAGCTTATTTAGGCGGCGATGAAAAAAGAGAAATGCTAACACGTATCTATGGAACTGCGTTTGCCGATAAAGAAAGCTTAAAAGAATACTTAACAATCATTGAAGAAGCTAAAAAAAGAGATCATAGAAAATTAGGCACAGAATTAAAACTTTTCACTTTTGATGATGAAATAGGCGGCGGTTTACCTATTTGGTTAAGTAATGGTGCAAGACTTAGAAGTAAGCTAGAACAAATGCTTTATAGAGCTCATCGAATTCGCGGATATGAACCTGTAAGAGGACCTGAACTTTTAAAAGCAGATGCATGGAAAATCAGCGGACATTATGACAACTATAAAGAAAATATGTATTTTACACAAATTGATGAGCAAGAATACGGCATTAAGCCGATGAATTGCGTTGGACATATAAAAGTTTATCAAAGTGATGTAAGAAGTTATCGTGATCTACCTTTAAAATTTTTTGAATACGGCGTTGTGCATAGACATGAAAAAAGTGGAGTTTTGCACGGACTTTTAAGGGTGCGTGAATTCACTCAAGATGATGCGCATATTTTTTGTATGCCAAGTCAAATCAAAGATCAAGTGTCAGAAATTTTAAATTTTGTTGATGGATTGATGAAATTTTTTAATTTCTCTTATGAGATGGAAATTTCTACTAGACCTCAAAAAGCTATAGGAGATCTTGAAATTTGGGAAACAGCAACCAATGCTTTAAAAGAAGCCTTAGATGAAAAAGGTTTCAAATATGGTATTGATGAAGGTGGTGGAGCTTTTTATGGGCCAAAAATTGATATCAAAATCACCGATGCTTTAAAAAGAAAATGGCAATGTGGCACCATACAAGTAGATTTTAATTTGCCAAATCGTTTCAAACTCGAATACACCGATACCAACAATGAAAAAAAACAACCTGTCATGCTTCATCGTGCTATTTTGGGTTCTTTTGAAAGATTTATAGGAATTTTAACAGAGCATTGCGCCGGAGAATTTCCATTTTCCATAGCTCCAACAGCAGTTGGCATCATACCAATTTCAAATAATCATATCGCTTACGCACAAGAGATTAATGATATGCTTTTAAAACTTGGAGTTGATTGCGAAATATATGATAAAAATGAAAGTTTAAATAAAAAAATCAGAATTGCAGAAAAACAAAAACTGCCAATGATTTTGGTTTTAGGCGATGAAGAATTGGAAAAACGTAGCGTTGCCTTAAGGGATAGAAGGGCTAAAGAACAAAAAAATCTTAGTTTGGATGATTTTATAACTTTAATTAAGGAGAAAATAAGTGAGGTATATTTTTGAGTAAAGAAAAAGAAGTATTGCTCAATGATGAAATAAGAGCGGATGAAATAAGATGTATAGGTGATGATGGCAAAGTTTATGGCATTATTAGCAGCGATGAAGGTTTAGAAATAGCTAATAGACTAGGGCTTGATTTGGTTATGATAGCCCCAGATGCTAAACCACCTGTATGTAAAATTATGGATTATGGAAAATTCCGTTATCAACAAGAAAAGAAACAAAAAGAAGCTAAGAAAAAACAAAAAGTTATCGATATAAAAGAAATTAAACTTTCGATTAAAATCGCTCAAAATGATATCAATTACAAAGTTAAACACGCTCTTGAATTTTTATCTCAAGGCAAACATGTAAGATTTCGCGTATTTTTAAAAGGTCGAGAAATGGCTACCCCTGAAGCAGGAATAGCCTTGCTTGAAAAAATTTGGACTATGATAGAAAATGAAGCAAATCGCGATAAAGAACCTAATTTTGAAGGTCGTTATGTCAATATGCTCGTAACACCTAAAAAATCTTAATGGGTTTTTAATTTAATACAAAAATTTAAATCAATATCAATCTAAGAAATAATTAATATTGATTTAAATAAGAAAATTAAAAAATTATATAAATTTCTAGCAATATTAAATCGGCTAAAATTGAAATAGAAATTTGATATAATCTTTTAAAATTAATTATTTTTCGCCAGTGAGTATGTATTTTAGAGAAGAAAAATGGGAAGTAGATGAAATGTTTGCCATTATGAAAGAAATTGCTGAAACTTCTTTAAGGTATTATATTTTTTAAAAAGAGTATTATGAAAGAAAATCCTGCCTTTTTAAAAGAACAAATCATCACTTATCTTGGTAATAAAAGAGCTTTATTAGATTTTTTAGGACAAGGTTTTAAATTTGCCAAAAAAGAACTCAAAAAAGATAAATTTAGCTTTTGTGATATCTTTAGTGGTTCAGGTATAGTAAGCCGTTTTGCTAAAGCTCATTCGAATTTTATACTCGCTAATGATTTAGAAAATTATTCCAAAATCATCAACAAATGTTATCTTAGCAACCAAAACGAAGAATTAAAAAACCACCTATCCTTATTTTATGAAAAACTTTTATCAAATATTGAATTTGAAAAAGGTTTTATTAGTGAATTATATGCCCCAAAAGATGAAAGACAAATTCAAAAAAATGATCGAGTTTTTTATACTATAGAAAACGCTATATATTTAGATACTTTAAGAAAAAAAATTGAACAAGAAATTCCAAATGAATTTAAGCATTTTTTTATCGCACCGCTTTTGTATGAAGCAAGTGTGCATTCTAATACAAGTGGTGTTTTTAAAGGATTTTATAAAGATAAAAACGGAATAGGCAAATTTGGTGGCGAAGGAGAAAATGCCTTAAAACGGATAAAGGGTAAAATTGATTTAAAACTTCCAATCTTTTCAAATTTTAACTGTCCTTTTTCTGTAGAACAAAAAGATGCTAATGATTTAGCTAAAGAAATGGATTTTCTAGACGTGGTTTATCTTGATCCACCTTATAATCAACATCCTTATGGATCAAATTATTTTATGCTTAATTTGATTGCAAACTACCAAAAACCGGTTGAAATTTCTCAAGTCAGCGGAATTCCTAAGAATTGGAATCGAAGTATTTATAACAATGCTAAAAGTGCTGAAGATGCTTTGTTTGATCTTATTTCTAAACTTAGGGCCAAAATTATTTTACTTTCTTATAATTGCGAAGGTTTTGTAAAAAAAGAAAATTTCACAAAGCGTCTAGAAAAGCTAGGAAAATGCCATATTATTGAACAAAAATATAATGCCTTTAGAGGAAGTAGAAATTTAAAAAATCGTGCTATTTATGTAAAAGAGCAATTGTATATTTTGATAAAATAATTTATTCTTTTCCATCAAGTATAGGCACAAAAAGGCATTCATCAAGAATTTCTTTTTTTAATTTCAGACCATTTTTTGTTATTTTAGTAATATATTGTTTTTCATTATGAAATATAGGAGCAACCAATATCCCACCATCTGCAAGCTGATCGAGCAAAATTTCTGGAATAGATGTCGCATAAGCAGAAAACAAAATTCTATCATAAGGAGCGTAATTTGGCCATCCAAGCTGCCCATCATCAAAACGAACGTTAATATTGCTAAACCCTAAAGTTCTAAAAGTTTCTGAAGCGCTTTTTGCTAACTTTTCTATGCGTTCTATTGTGAAAACCCTTCGGATCACACGACTTAAAATAGCAGCCTGATAACCGCTACCACATCCAACCTCTAAAACACTATCTGCATCTTTAAAATCAAGCGCCATAGTCATTTTAGCAACGGTTAAGGGTGAACTAATCCATTGAGAATTGGCCAAAGGTAAAGCATCCAAGCGATAAGCATGTGCTTTTAAAGGAGAAAAAATTTCGCGGGGAACTTGACAAAAAGCATTAAAAAGTTCATGATTGATAAAAACTTTTTGTGCAATTTCTTCAGCCATAGCTTTACATCTTTTTTGCTCAAATAAATTCATTCTCTCTCCTAAATAACGAAAAATTGTAACAAAATTATTCTAAAAAACTAATCAGCTTGATGAGTTAAATTAGTCTTTAAAGTTTGTAATTTATTAGAAATTTTAATTAAATATTGAGAATTAGCATCAAGTATATTTTTTTCTAAAGTGTCGATTTGATTTTTTGTATATAATGCAATTTGCGATGCTTTTAAATTTTTTATTTGAATTTGATTGTTTTTAAAAACACATTGAAGCATTTCTTTTCTTTCTAAATCGCTATCTAACTCATCTAATTTTTCATCATAAATATAAATTTCATCATAGAGTGCTTTTTTCGTTTTTTTATTATAGACTCTAAAAAACTTTTTAAAATGAGGCAAGGTTGTTTTTGAACTGTTTTCGCTGATTTTAATTTTAGGTTTTATAGCGTTTAGTTCTTGTATGGCCACAAGTTTATAAACACAACCAAATATCGGATCACTAGAAGCAGTGATTAACCTTTCTCCCACCCCAAAAGCGTCTATGGGTGAATTTTGTAATTTTTCTATTTCATATTCATCTAAAGAATTTGAAACAATGATTTTACACTCTTTTAAATTTTCACGATCAAGTTTATCACGAATATTTTGACTTAAAAAAGCTAAATTACCAGAATCGATTCTAACTCCACACTCTTTAACATTGTATTTTTTAAAAGCCTTGATCGCATTTTCTAAACCGCTTTCATAATGATAAGTATCTATAAGCAAAATAGGATTTTTAGGATAAAGTTCTATATAGCAACAAAAAGCTTTAAATTCATCATCAAACATTTGCACCCAAGAATGCGCCATTGTTCCACTTACAGTGATATCGTATTTTTTTCCTGCTAGGGTGCAAGAACTTGCAAGACATCCACCTATAATAGCCGCTTTAGCCCCCTTAATCGCGGCATCATTTCCATGTGCTCTTCTTGATCCAAATTCAAACACGGGACGATTTTTAGCTGCTCTTACTATGCGATTTGCTTTTGTGGCAATAAGGCTTTGATGATTGATATTTAACAATAAAAAAGTTTCTAAAAACTGCGCTTCTATGGGATTAGCCTTAATAATCATCAAAGGTTCATTAGGAAATACAATTTCACCCTCTTGTAAAGAATAAATTTCTCCATTAAATTTAAAATCAAGCAAATAATTTAAAAATTCTTCACAAAAAATGTTTTTGGATCGTAAATACGTGATATCTTCGGCATCAAAACGCAAATTTGCAACAAAATCTAAAATTTCAGACAATCCAGCAAATATAGCAAAAGGATTATTATCGGGAGTTTTTCTAAAAAATACATCAAAATAGCAAATTTTATTTTCAAATCCATTTAAAAAATAACCTTGCATCATAGTGAGTTCATAAAAATCACAAAGCAAGGTTAAATTAGATCTTTTTTTAGAAAAATTCTCCATAAATTACCTAAATGTTAAAAATCATCAAAACTAATACTACCTTTTGAATAGTTGGTTACCTTACTTTCAAAAAAGTTACTTTTTTGATCATTAAATTTAGAAAAATCATCAACCCATTTAATAGGATGCTTAGCATTGTACATTTTTTCAAGATTAATCGCTATTAGTCTTTGATCAATTAAATAATGGATATATTCTTCAATAATATCGTCTGTAAATCCCATAATTTGATTTTGAGTGATATATTTACCCCATTTAATCTCTAATTCTCCTGCTTTTTGAAACATTTCATAAATTTTATTAATATTAGCTTCATTAAAAAGATCCGGTCTTTCTTTGCGTGTTGAATTGATCATATTTTGAAATAAAAGTAAATGCGTAATTTCATCTCTTTGTATAAAGCGAATCATTTGTGCTGAACCCAACATCTTGCCAGCTCTAGCAAGGGCGTAAATTGCAGTAAATCCACTATAAAAATAAATTCCTTCTAAAATTTGATTTGCCACCATAGCAAGTAATAATTTATTATCATCTACATCACCAGCTAATTCTTCATAAATATTGGAAATAAAATCATTCTTTTCCCTTAGAGTTGCGTCGTGCTTTTCCATTTCATAAATTAAATCTGTGTTTTCACAAATTGCCTCTACCATAACCGCATAAGATTTTGAATGATTGGCTTCTTCATAAGCTTGTCTTGCTAAAACTGCATTAATTTCAGGTGCGGTAATATAAGGATTGATATTGTCTGCTAAATTATTGGTTTGAAAACTATCCATAGAAATCAGTTGAGACCAAACTAAATCATACATTCTTTTCTCACCAGAAGTTAAATTACAACGATAATCAAGAGCGTCTTTGGTTGTATCAACTTCTTTAGGAAACCAAGTGTTTGCTTCCATAACATCCCAAAGTTTCAAAGCCCAAGTATATTTTGCCTTTGTAAAATTAAGAATTCCGTGAGGATTTCCATCAAAAACTTTTCTTTCTCCAAGAGTTTCATTTGAATTGGGATTGTAAATTCTTTTTCTATGCATTATTATTTAACCTTTCTATGATGCAACTTTGAGTTAATATATCATGTAAATTAAGAGAATCTTTTCTAATAAAACTAAAAAATATTCCCACCAATAAACCAAAACTTATGAAAAATATAATGTATCTAAGTATAATTTTTAAAAAAGAAATTTTTTTTCCGCTTTTAAAATCTACCAAATAAAGATCATAAGCTTTCAAACCAGGACTTTGCCCTTTTCTTTGTAAAAACAAAGCCTGAATTAAACCAAAAAGAAAGGAACATAAGGCGGTAGCAAAACCACTATGTAAAAAAGCATCCTTAGATCCTAACCAAAAATAACTTAAATATAAAATGGGTACATAAATAAGAAAAATATCAATAACAAAAGCTTTGAATCGCAAAAAACGCGAAGCTATTCTAGCTTTTGTTTTTTTCATTAATTTCCGCGACTCCCTGGTTTAATAGCTTTGCTTCCTTGTTTGCAAAGTGGGCATTTTTCTTCATCATAAATTTCAAAATCAAAATTTCCTAGAGTAAAAAGAGGGATGTTGCTAGGAAGTTTAGCATTATCTTTTGATTGAGTGTTTAAATTTTTTACTGCACAAAACCCACGATTTGCTAAAGCAGCAAAACCAACCACGATTCCTCCAAGACTTTCTATAATTTTTGCACTTTCTAAAGCACTACCACCTGTAGTAATAATATCCTCACAAACGATAAATTTTTCACCTTTTTTAACCTCAAAACCTCGTCTTAATGTCATTTCTTTATTAACTCTTTCAGTGAAAATAAAACGTTTATCACAGGCTCTAGCTAACTCATATCCTGCTAAAATTCCTCCTAAGGCTGGAGAACAAACACTGTCAAATTCTATAGAATTTTCAAAAATTATTTTCGCCAATTCTTTACATAATTTTTCAGCCAAGACAGGACTTTCTAGCACTTTTGCACTTTGAAGGTAAAATTGAGAATGTTTTCCAGAACTTAATAAAAAATGACCCTCTAAATAAGCTTGACAGTTTTTATAAATTTCTTCTAAATTCATTATTAAACCTTTAAAAGTTCTGTTTCTTTATTTTTAACGCTTTCATCAATTTTAGAAGAATAAGAATCTGTAATTTTTTGCACCTCATCATATGCTTTTTTTGCCTCATCTTCTGAAATTGCTTTATCTTTTTCTAGTTTTTTAATACTATCATTAGCATCTTTTCGATGGTTTCTGATTGAAACTTTTGCTTTTTCGCCCATAGCTTTAGCTTGTTTAACATTTTCTTCTCTTTGTTCTCTAGTCATTGGAGGGAAAAATAGTTTAACATTTTCCCCATCATTGTTTGGATTAACCCCGATATTTGCTGCAGCGATAGCACTTTCTATGATTTTTAACATAGGTTTTTCCCAAGGAGTGATGCTAATAGTTGAGGCATCGCTAGCTAAAACAGTCGCAACTTGATTTAAAGGCGTTAAACTACCATAATAATCAACTTGTATATGATCTAATATATGAATATTAACCTTGCCTGTTCTTAAAGTTGTAAAATCTTTTTTTAAAGCTTCTAAGCTTTTATCGTTTTGACTTTTTTGTTTGTCTAAAATTTCATTAATCATATTTTTCCTTTTATTTGCTTACATTTGTATCATATGAATTTTGCGGCATAGATGGAATTTTTGATGGATTGATTGTATTAGCACTTGGAATGCTTGTATTGGTTTCTACTTTAATTTTTTCAGCTAAAGAATCTTTGTTTGTGTGATTGTATAAATACCCTAAACCTATGGTATTAGCAATCAAAAACACACCCATTATAAATGTAAATTTAGCTAAAAAATTTGCAGGCCCTTTTGCGCCAAAAAGACTTTCATTGCTTCCGCTATAAGCTCCAAGACCTATGCTTGAACTTTTTTGTAACAAAACAGCTATACAAATAATAACAACGATAACAAATTGTAGAACAGTTAAAAGAGTAATCATAAATTTTCCTAATCTTTGAAATAATTTTAACTTGAAATATTTTAGCGAAATAAAACTTGAAAAGATTTGAAATTATTGTATTTTTTGCGTCATTACGACGCAAAAATTATCTGTTAAGACTTCTTAGAATATTAAGTAAATTAATGAATAAATTTACAAAATCAAGATAAAGTGCTACAGCTCCTTCAATTGGAGTTTCATAGTTTCCGCGAATAATATTTTGAGTATCATAAAGAATATAAAATGAAAATAATATTGCAGATACTGATGAAATAACCAAACTAAATACGCTGCTATGTAAGAAAATGTTAAGTAAAGATGCTGCAATAACAACCAAAAGAACTATAAATAAAGCTTTACCCATTACAGTAAAATCTTTTTTAGTATTCATAGCAAAAATACTAAGACCTGCAAATGCCACAGTAGTTAAAGCAAAAGCTTGAGCTATGATAATTCCTCCTGCAGGTAAAGCAAGAACGGAAATAAGTAAAGGCGTAAGTGTTAAGCCTGAACAAAAAGTAAAGGCAAAAAGTAAGATAAGATTTAATGGAGCTTCTTTTTTCTTATACATCAAAGCAAACAATAATCCTAGTTCTACGGCAAAAAGAATCCAAAATGTTGCCAAAGATTCAATAAAAAATGATGCTAAAGCGAAAATTCCCACATAAGCACCTACTGTAGCAGCCAAAAGCGATGCGGCAAAAAGCTGATATGTTTGCTTGATAAAAATGCCAAGATCACTCGTTCTTGTATTTTCAAATTCTCTCGATTTTGAATAGTCTCTATCATAAAGACTCATAATCATTCTCCTTTGATATATATTGTACAAATAAGATTATATCAAAATTTATTTAACAATTTATTGTTTAAAACAAATTTCATATTAAGTATTTTAAAATACATTGTTGTAGATTTTGTTATAATTATAAATATTTATTTTATTTTTAGGTAGTATTTTATGGAAAATCTTATTAGCGGTGCAATTAAATTTATGCAGCAAGATTTTAAAGAGCATAAAGAGCTTTTTGAAAGTCTTAAAAATAAGCAAAATCCTCACACTCTTTTTATAGGATGTTCTGATTCAAGAGTTATCCCTAGTTTAATAACCAATACAGGTCCAGGGGAGCTTTTTGTGATCCGAAATATTGCAAATATCGTTCCGCCTTATCGCATAGGGGAGGATTTTTTATCAACCACTTCTGCTATAGAATATGCTTTAAATTCTTTACATATTAAAAATATTATTGTGTGTGGACATAGCAATTGTGGTGGATGTAATGCACTTTATTATTCTGATGAAGAATTGAGTAAAATTCCAAATGTAAAAAAATGGCTCACTTTGCTTGAGCCTATCAAACAAGATATAAAATCGATATCAAAAAATGATACAGCTATGAGATCTTGGCTTACAGAAAAATTAAATTTAGTCAATTCTTTACAAAATATTCTCACCTATCCTGGAGTTGAAGAGGCACTAAACCAAGGAAAAATAGAACTTCATGCTTGGTATTATATTATCGAAACAGGTGAAATTTATGAATACAATTTTAAAGAAAAAAACTTTACTTTAATTCAAAATAGGAGATGATAAATGAAAAAAATAATTTTAATCTTTTTTAGTCTTTTATATCTTTATGGCGATGAATTACAGCTTATTGATACTAATGCGAGTCAAAATTCTGGTGTTTATGGTTTGATTCAAAAATATATTGGTATTGAGCATCAAATTAGAGAATTTAGAAAAAATAATGATGAAAATTCAAGTTCTTATAGTGGTATTTTAAAAGAATTTGAAAGAGATAAAAGAACAATATTATCTGAAATACCTGATATGATAGTCGAACAAAAAATTGACGAAAGAGCTATAGAAAATTTCTTAAAAAGAAAGCAAGAATTGCTAAAATTGCAACAAAAAAGTTTAAACAAACCTTTTGTTTATACTGACACAAGCTTAAATCTTGTTTATTTTAATATGGTTGAAAGTTTCTTTTCATCTTTGTTTGAATTAGAAAAACTTTTTAAAAATGCAGCTGATAGTGAAAGTATAGTATCTACAGTTGATAAAGCTATGGAGGATTTACAAAATTTAATCAATATTGATTTAGATGAGTATAAAAGTAAAATTACCGATCCAAAAGAGCTTGAAAAAATTGCCTCTAAAGAAGCAATGATCAATAATGCTTTTAATGCTTATATAGAAATTTTAAAATATTTGCGTTCTAATGCTCATTTATTGGAAAGCAATTATCTTTTTTCTCTTTTAGGACTTCAAATTTGGATTGATAAAATCAATGCTTTTGTTAATATTGATTTTTTAAATGTAGGGAAAATAACTATTTCTGCTTTGGTTTTAATTTTCTTTGTTTCTTTAAGACGCTTTTTTTCTAATATAGTTTATTTTTTCCTTGTGCGTTTGATTTATCGTAATAAAAAAGAAGCTGATGATATTAAAGTTATTTTTATTGGAAATATCAAAAAGCCTGTAGGTATTTTACTCATTTGTTATGCACTTTCTCTTTGCCTTACTATAGCGTTTTATCCCGCACCTTTAAGTATAAGTTTGAGTAATCTTTTTAATATCATTTATGCTGTTTTAATAGCTTGGCTTGTTTTGAAAATTCTTGATGGTTATGGCGTGGTTTTGGTATCTAAATTGGCTAAGAAAAGCGAAAAAAAAGAAGTGGTTAATTTAGTCATTAAAATTTTATATTTTGTTATTATTATTATAGCTTTACTCTATATTTTAGCTCAACTTGGTTTTAACATTTCAGCCATCATTGCATCTTTGGGAATTGGTGGTTTGGCTGTTGCTTTGGCGGCTAAAGATATTATCGCTAATTTCTTTGCATCGATTTTATTATTATTTGATAATAGTTTTAATCAAGGAGATTGGGTTGAAGTTTCAGGCATAGAAGGAACCGTTGTTGAAATAGGACTTAGAAAAACAACTATAAGAACTTTTGATAATTGTTTAGTTTTCCTACCTAATTCAACTATTATGGGTGCTAATATTAAAAACTGGAGCAAACGTCGTATGGGGCGTCATATAAAAATGTATCTTGGCGTAGGATACGATGCCACTCCTGAAAAATTAGACAGTTGTATTAAAGATTTAAAAGAACTTTTAAATTCAAGTCCTTTAGTAGCCCATGAAGACGATAGCGCTTTAAAATACGGAGATCACACAACTAAATATCGCCAAAATTTAGTATCCATTAATGATCTTGAAGGTTATAAAAATGCTTGTTATGTGGCTTTGAGTGAATTTGCAGATAGTAGCATCAATATAGAATTATACTTTTATACCAAATCAATTCATTCAAAAGAATTTAGAGAAGCTAGACAAGAATTGATGCTTGAGTTTATGCGTATCATTGAAAAAAATGGTTTGACTTTTGCCTTCCCAAGTCGCAGTATTTATATAGAAAATTTACCTCCGCTTGATTTACAGCCAAAAGAATAGCTTTTGCTATTCTTATACTGGCATAACGCGAATATTTGGGCTTAATTCTTCTTGTAAAATATTTTCAATAGCGTATAAAGTAGCACCACTTCCGCTAGAACAACCACTACAGGCACCTAAATAGCGAATATAAACATCGATAGCACCACCTTCAGCCTTTTGTATATCAATCACCTCTAAATCGCCTCCATCATTATGAAGCATAGGGCGAATTTCAGTATCCAAAACGCTTTCTACCGCTTTTAGCTGACCTACTAAAGTCATTTCATCAAAAGCAACGTCATTTTTTGTAGCATTTTTTAACTTTTCTCTATCCATTTCAGCTCTTGTTTCGGCTAAAATATCTACAAGATAATGATCCCTTTTTTCATGCCCACCTGGTTTAACACAAGATTTGCAAAAGGCACCCGCTTTAGTGTATTGAGTGATTTCTTCAACTGTATGCAAATCATTAAGTCTAATAACATCCTTAATGGTTCCAAGGCTTACCCTAGCACATTCACACACTATAATTTGATCTTCAAAATCCTCAGGGTTAATTCCTTTATAATGAGCCGCAGCTTGTTTAATAACATCATAAGCCATAACCGAACAATGCATTTTTTGAGGTGGAACTGCTGGAGTTTCTGGATTGTCACGCATAGCAAATTCTACATCCAAATTTGTAATTTTTACTGCTTCATCTACAGTTTTTCCTATGCAAAGATCCACCATAGTATCACTACTTGCTATAGCAGTGCCACAGCCAAAACTTTTAAATTTGGCATCAATAATTTTATCTGTTTTTTCATCAACCAACCAAAAAAGCCTTACCGCATCCCCGCAACTTTCTGCTCCAAAATCAGCCACAATAAGCTTTGCATTGCGATTTTTAGCATCTTCTTCGCTAAATTCTCCCATATGTTGAGGGTTATTCATTCTATCTTGAACTTTTTGGGAATACTCATCCCAAATTGATCCTCCAATTAAACTATTTTTTCCCATTTTTTATCCTTTTATTTATAATTATTTGGATTATAAGCGTAAGTGCAAGAAATTTTTCTTAATCTTTGCGTTGCATTTTTTATTTGTTCTGCAGCATAATCAATTTCTTCTTCTGTGTTAAATCTCGATAAAGAAAGTCTTAAAGCCGTATGTGCTAAATCATGCTCTGCACCGATTGCTTCCATAATAGGATTACTCTCAAGTGCTTCACTAGCACAGGCTGATCCTGTACTTGCCGCTATACCATTTTTATTTAAATCCCAAAGCATAGCTTCGCCTTCAACGCCTTTGATACTTGCTAAAATAGTATTTGGAACTCTATGTTCTCTTTTACCAACCACCGTTGTATCAGGTAAAGCTAAAATTTTATCTTCTAGCTTATCTCTTAAACGGCGTATATGAGAATCTTCAAAATCAAGCATAGTATTAGCTATACGCAAAGCTTCTCCCATAGCTACTATGTAAGGCACATTTAAAGTCCCACTTCTTCTACCACCCATATGCTCTCCGCCATGTAATAATGGAGTAAGTTTAAGTCCTTTTTTGATAAACAATCCTCCAACGCCTTTTGGTCCATGGAATTTATGGGCTGAAAAAGATGCAAAATCAACGCCTACATTGCTTAAATTAACTTTGATTTTACCCACTGCTTGTGTTGCATCTGTATGAAAAAGTGCTCCAAATTCATGGACAAGTTCAGCCATAGCTTTAATATCAAAAATCATACCGGTTTCATTGTTGGCCCACATAACGCTAACGAGTGCGGTTTTATCAGAAATTACTTTACGTAAATCTTCTACAGTTGAAACGCCTTCTTCATTTACTGGAAGTTCTATAACTTTAACACCAAGACTTTTTAAAAAATACGCTGCTGCGCTTACTGCAGGATGTTCCACACTAGAAATAATCACTTCATTGCGTTCTTTATTTAAAATATGATCAAAATACACACCTTTTAAAACCCAATTAATACTTTCAGTCGCACAAGATGTGATCACTATATCATCTAAATCATTTGCTCCAAGTCCCACATAAAGCTTATCCAAAGCTTCTCTTAAAGCTGGATGGGTTGTGCTTCCCCACTGATGAAGACTATTTGGATTGCCATACATATCTTTGAAAAATGGCAACATAAGCTCATAAGCATTAGGGTCAATCATTGTTGTTGCATTATTATCTAAATAAACTTTCACTTTTCATCCTTATAAAATTATATCCATTTTTATTTAGGATATTTTTTATCTTGTTAATTAAAATGGATAATAACAGAAATTTATTAATTTTAGTTTAAATACTAAAATTAAATTATAAATTAAGAAAAATAAAAAAATATTAAATTAAATTTTAATTTTTTTTTCATAATATTTTACTATTTTATAATCTTCTTTTGAAGTATGATTTATGATGAAATCTTTTACCACATAATCCAATTTTTCGGTTAAAATATGGATTGATCTTGCTTCGCTTACTATTATTTCTTCAATTTCAAAAATAATATTACGATGGATTTTCATATGCTCTTTCATGAAAGGATAATGAATTTCTCTCATAAAAGCTTCTTCATCTAAAAAATGTCGATTCAGCATAACAAGTAATTCTTTTAAAACTTCTTTTAATTCTTTAGAATTAATATGTCGATGATTCATTAAAGAAAGTTTGATAGAAATTTCAAAAAGATCTTGATGTTGAGAATCTAAAAGATCGTTATTCATAGAAATAATTTTTTGGTTAGAAATCATAATTTAAACTTTCATTTACTGTTAATTCTAAATTTTAAATTATTATTTAAAATTTAGATTATAATTTTTAAATACTTAAATTCACATTATTTTCTACTTATATTACATCATAACAGACATATAAGAATTAAGTATTTTATTTAAATTCGCTTGTTTTTGGCGACGATCTAAAAAATGATCTATAGAACTAGAACGCATCGTATTTGCTTTATCTATCCTAGAAACATCCTGACTTTGTTTTTTATATTCTTCTTTTAAATCATTAAAATCATTTTTTATTTGATCAGTATAAATTTGAAAAATTGAACTTGAATTAGCAAATTCTTTCAAATCCATATCTTTTTGATAATTAATATATTGTTGAAAAAACACAGAAAGTTTATCTTTAGAAATGGTTTTTTTATTGACTCCATTGACGTAAAGATACAAATCAAAACTCATTTTTTCTTCATTATTTTTTTTAATATAATCTTCAATATCCATTTTTCCATCAAGAAGTTTTTGCAAATTCTGGCGAGAGCTGATATCCAAATTAACCGGTTTCATAAAAAAATTAAATTCATTCTCATTTTGAGTCTTAATATCTTGATAAATAAAATTCATCAAAAGCCCCGATTTTGAAACTTCTGAATTTTTTGTTAAATAAGGTTTTAAAATTTCATTAGAAGAAGTATTATTTAGAGTTTTATCAAAATGAAAACTTATAACTTTATTATCAAGCATTAAAGTATTAAGATGGGTATTTTTATCTAGTGCAGAATTTAGCTCTTCTTGGTTATCATAAATTCTTGTGATTTTACCTAAAAACTCTCCATTTTCTGTAGAAAAACCCGCTGAAAGCTTTGAAATATTGCTACGACTTAAATTAGCATTATCATCTTGCATAAATTCATTATTAATCGCTTTTAAAGAATTATAATAACTATTTAAAAGATAAGGTAGATCTATTTTATTATAGTTAAAATTTTCATCCTGTTTTGTTAATTCTTTTGCTATATTCCTAACACTTTTAATATGAATATTATAAGATTCTGGAATATTGGCTATTTTATTTAGATCTTTATCAAAAAAGCCTTCTTCATTAGTTCTAAAACCAAACTCACTCGCATAGCTTACATTGTTAAAAATGTAATTTAATTGTTCTAAATGATGATCCTCTTTCAAATTTGAAATTTCTCTATCCTTGATCAAATTCAAAGCAGAACTGTTATTTAAAGGATTAGACAAAGCCAAATTTTGATAAGGATTTGCCGAATTTATTGTCATTGTTTAATCTTTCCAAAAATATTGCTAATTTTTTACAAGCAAAAGGTGTGCCAAGTTTATAAAAGGATAAAAATTCAGTCAAAAATCAGTAAAAATTTACTATCATTTAGCTTTTCTAAATTTTTTGGAAAAATAAATTTTATCCGAAAGGAAAGCGTATGCCAAAGATGAAAAGCGTTAAAAGCGCTGTTAAACGCTTTAAGGTAGGTAAAAACAAAATCAAAAGAGGTTCAGCATTTAGAAGCCATATTTTGACTAAAAAACCTGCTAAAAGAATGCGTGATCTTCGTACAGCTAAATACGTTCATAGCACAAATGTAAAAGCTGTAGAAAAGATGTTAGGGATTTAAGTTTTTGACCGAAGTCATTCAAACTCCCCTTAAACAAAGAAAGTTAAGGGCAAGCTCCAAAATTTGGACGCCACTTTATGAAAGGAAATAAAAATGGCAAGAGTAAAAACAGGTGTTGTAAGACGTCGCAGACACAAAAAAGTTTTAAAATTAGCGCGCGGTTTTTATAGCGGACGTCGCAAACATTTTAGAAAAGCAAAAGAACAATTAGAAAGAAGTCTCGTCTATGCTTATCGTGATAGACGTCGTAAAAAAAGAGATTTTCGCCGTCTTTGGATCGTGCGTATCAATGCTGCTTGTAGATTAAATGATTTAAGCTATTCAAGATTTATTAATGGACTTAAAAAGGCAGGCATTGAGCTTGATAGAAAAATTTTAGCAGACTTAGCAATGAATGATGCTGCTGCATTTTCAAGAATTGTAGAGGCTGTCAAAAAAGCGCTTTAATCCAAGATTATTTTCTTGGATTACCCCCCCCTCTAAGTTTAATTTTACCAGAACATTTTCATAAAGTTTTAATTCATTTAAATTTTCATCCAAATAACCGCTTGTATCACTTTTTTGTTCTAGCTTGTCTGAAATTTCTTTTCCTAAACTGATAAGATCAGAAATAGTTTTTGAAAATTCATTTGATTTATCTCTGATGAAATTCATTTCTTGAGTGCTAGAATTAGAGCTTTTAGCAATAGATTGTATGGTTTGAATTACCAATTTTATGGCTGCTTCCATTTCTATCAAACTTTCTTGAGTATTATCAGAAAGCTTTCTTACCTCATCTGCAACAACGGCAAAGCCTCTTCCTAATTTTCCAGCTCTTGCTGCTTCTATCCCTGCATTTAAAGATAAAAGACTGGTTTGCTCGACAATACCAGAAATAAGATTAAGCATTTTGTTAAGCTGATCAATATTTTTAAAAGAAGATTGAATTTCTTTTTCCAAATTCATTTTTTCTTCGCTTTGATACAAGTTATATTCTAAATAATGGATAAAGTTGATGAAATTCTCATCTATGGTTAAAAGACTTTCTTTAATGCTTTGAAAATCTTTGAAAGTATCTTTAAAAATATTAGAATTATTATCTATGCTAACAGTAGTATTTTTCAATCGATCTAAAACAAGTTTATTTACCTTATTGATAATTTCAAGTTTTTGCACCTTAAGGCTGAGGTAATAATATTTAAAGTCGCTATATTTATTTACAAAGGTTTGCATATAAACTGGATTAAATTCGGTTTTTTCATCCACTTCATAGAAAAAAATCGCCACTAAGCTTTTAAAAATTCCTACCCCATAAACTTCTCCAAAACAAGAAAAACCTACAATAGGAAATTGGTTTAATTTGATATCTTTTATAAATTTACTATTTTGAAATCTCCTTAAAATACAATCATTAAAAATCGCTGCCATAGGTTTTATATCGGGTTTATTTTGGATAAATTTTTCATAATCTTTTTCGAGATCTTTAATAAAATCAGTTCTTTTTAATAAAACAATTTCTTGACCATTAGTTATTTCACCATAGCTAAGCAAAACTTTATCAGAAACAATTTTCATAGGAGAAATAAAATAATCATTGCTAATTTTAATACCCAAGGTATAATCTGAAGCTTTAAGCTTTAAACCTTCAAAATCACAAGAAAAATGTTTGCACAAAGCTTCAATTGCATTTATAGACTGAAAAGTTTTTGTATCTAAAAATTCATACACCAGTCTATTCTTAGGATCGGTATTTAAAACCGTAAATGTTGTATTTTTATCATGAGTTTCAGAAAAATTTTGAGATTTCATAAAATCAAAACGATATTTTGGCTTAAATTGAATATGCATACTGATCGCATGATGCTCTAACATTTCATAATTATAAACAATACAAGTTCCCTGAAGATTATCCAAATCTCCACTTGCACCAGCCCCTAAAAGAGGGCAAGGATATTGAGCGTATTTATAAAGCATTTCTATCACCATGCTTTCACTTCCACTCACCCCGTTGTGAATTAGATAATGCAAAGTATTGCTACAATGTGCCTTAAAAGGTACATGCATTGATGCAATTTCCTTTTCTATATAAACTCTTCTATCTTGACGATCCTCTATGTTATCAAAAAGATTGATTTTATGGATATATAAATTCTCTATCATTTCATTGCCAAAAAGAATCAAAGCAATACCTTGAACATTATGCAAATAAGGATTATCAACAATTTGTTTATTTTGATCGATGTTGCATAGCAAATCAGAGGCGGAAATCAAAATCAATTCGCATTCTTGAGGCAAATAATTTTTTATCTTTGTTGCTATATTTTTTAAATCGAGCTGATAGGAAGCAAAGCCTATGGCTAACTTGGTTTCAAATTTTAAATGACTTAAAACATTCTCAATTTCATCCTCTAAAAAATAAAGAGTTTCTAAAGGTTTTACTTTAACTGATTTTTTTTCATTTTTTTTAAAAAAGTTGCGAAACATTAAACCAACCTCTATATTTTTGTTATTCTTAAAAATTTTGAAATTTATAATAATGATTTTTAACTTATTTAATTGTAGTAAAATTTTATTAATGATAAAAATTATAAAATTTATATAATAAGTAAATTAAAATTTAGCTATAATATATTCTCGATGAAAAATTTTGTAATTTAGTTTAGTCAAGGAAAATCTATGGCATCAGATATGAATGAAATTTTATTACAAAGTGTTGAAGTTTTGCCTTCTTTGCCTGACACCATCAGCAAATTAAGAAAATATATTGAAGAATCAAGAAATAATTTAGAAATTAATAAAGTTGCTGATATTATTTCAAGTGATCCTTTAATGACCACTAAACTTTTGCGTTTAGCTAATTCTCCTTTTTATGGCTTTTCAAGAGAAATTACCTCCTTAAATCAAGTTGTATCGTTACTTGGTATAGGAAATATTATCAATACAATCATGGCAGATTCTATTAGAGAAAATTTTAAAATCGATGTTTCACCCTATGGCTTAAATACAAAAGATTTTATAAATAAATGCAGCGAAGAAACTGCTTTTATTACAGATTGGCTTAATGATGAAGATAAAAAACTATCTCACTTTTTAGTTCCTTGTGCTTTGATATTAAGACTTGGTATTGTTATTTTTTCTAATTTTTTGATTCAAAACAATAAAGATGCTGAATTTTTAGAACATTTAAAAAAAATAGATTTTAGAGATCTTTCTTTAGTAGAAAATGAATTTTTGGGAGTTGATCACATTTCTTTTTTGGGCTTTTTACTTTATCGCTGGAATTTTGATGATATATTAACAGAGACAATTTGTTTCATAAGATCCCCTCATGCAGCACGCAATGAAGTTAAAAAGTCAGCTTATGCTTTAGCAGTACTCGATCATTTATTTATGCCACATAGAAGTTTTTCTGTTTTTAATGTAAAAGCATCTATTGCTTTAATCGAAGAAGCTAAAACTCAAGGTGTAAAATTTAATTTAGATAATTTTATTTCAAAGCTTCCAAAACAAATTAGAGAAGAAATAGAAAAAGAAAAAAAATAAATTTTACTTTTTTATTTTTAATTAATGAAAAGTATTATTTTACCTCCTAATGAATTTCTAGACCATTATGTTTTAAATGCCGAATTTCATCGCCTAGTCGGTATTTCTAAAAATGCTTATAAATTTTGGAAAAATATAGAAATAGGTAGATATCAAGGAACACGTGTTGTTTTTTTACATAAAAATTCCATCCTTAAAAAATATCAAGATAAATTAAAACTATGCACAAATTTAAACGGCTTTGTCTTAGCCAGTGCTTTTTGTTCTTTCACTACTCTTGCTCCTTCACATTTAGTAAAAAAGAATGATTCTTCTATTTATAAACTTTTGGAACTTAAAGAAGTACAAGGGGTTAAATTTGTCAATTTGAAAAAATTTTATGATTTTTTAGGGCTTGATTATCATCAGCATATCTATATAGAAAAATGCCGTTTTTTTAGTCCAGCCCCTTTTGAAAAACGTATAAAAATTACTGATAGCATGTGTGTTGGATATTATTAAGAGGATGAATTTTAATCCATTTCATAAAATTCATCATCATCTGATTCATCATCATAAACATAATCATCATCATCGTAATTATAAGATCGATGATTAGCGTGTGTATATTCTTCATCTTCTTCATAAACATCATAATCTAAATTTTCTTCTTCGTTTTCCATGATTTTCTCCTAAAATTAAAATTATAAAATTATTTTAACTTAAATTTGTTTGCTTTTGATATAATTTTTTGAATTTTTTAAAAGGTTTATTTATGAATTTAACTCATTTAGATGATAAAAATCGTCCAAAAATGGTAGATGTAAGCTCAAAAAATATCACTCAAAGACTTGCTAGAGCAAGTGGGATAATAAATATGTCTCAAGAAGCCTTTGAAAGCATTAAAAACAATACAGCTAAAAAAGGGCCCGTTTTACAAACCGCAATCATCGCAGCTATTATGGGAGCGAAAAAAACAAGTGAATTAATTCCTATGTGTCATCCTTTAATGCTTTCTAAAATTGAAACAGATGTGATTGAATTTGAAAAAGAATTTGCTTTTAAGCTCATCGTTACGGTTAAATGTGAGGGTAAAACTGGAGTTGAAATGGAAGCTTTAACGGCAGTAAGCATAGGACTTTTAACCATTTATGATATGGTAAAGGCTATTGATAAAACTATGAAAATAGGCGAAATTGTTCTTGAAAATAAAGAAGGAGGCAAAAGTGGTCAATTTATGCGATCTTAACAAAGAACCTATTATTAACTATCCAACATTTTGGGATTATAAAGTTATTTTTGATACCCATGTGCATGCGGGTGAAGTTTTTGAAAAATTGCTAGGTCAAAGAGAATTTAAATACAAGCATTCTAATGCAAGTTCTAGCGGAAAGTATCAAAGCTTTTTATTAAGCGTCTATGTTGATAGCAAACAAGATCGTCTTGACATTTTTGAGAAGCTTAAGTCTGAAGCAAAATTTGTTATTTAAGGAAATTTATGAAAAATACTTTAATCATTTTTGAAAATTCTCTATCAAATCTTAGCAAAAAAGAAGCCAAAGATTTGCTAGAAGAGCTAAGTTTTAACCTTGCTTACAAGCAAACCACGCATAATGCCCATTATACTCAAAAAATTCTCAATTCTCTTTTGGTTGAATTTTTAAATATTTTAAAAAAGCTTGATTTATTTGATGATGAAAATGTTACAAAAATCATTAAAGCTTTAGTAAAAGCTAGTATTCAAGACGCTCAAAATACTCTTTATGATTATATGAATGAGATTGAAATTTTAAACAAGCAAATTGAAAATCAAAAAAATTCCATAAAAAATCAAATCAGTAATCATTTTTTTGAATTTGAAAATATCTTACAAGAACATCTTGACAATCAAATTTGTAGCAGCTTAAATGATGCGATCTTATTTGATATAGAAATGCTTGGGATCTTAAAAGAAACAGCTGAAAGTGCTTTTTTAACCACCTTAGAAAAAGCTGAAGATATAGAGCTTACAAGCAAAGAAATTGCTAAAAATCTTGTTTATAATGCCATTTGTGAAGCACATTTTGAGAAAGAACGTATCTTAAAAATTTCAAGCATTATTTTAAATACAGCTTTTGAAATTGCTAATGAATCGATGGCTTATGCTAAAGATCTTTGTTTGGGTGCAATCAAAGGCACACGAGATGGAATTTCTTTGGCTATGGAAAAATTTAAATCCTCGCTAAACTACGCAGCCTTTGAAGAGGATATCAATTTAAAAAGTAAAGAATTAATCGGCATAGAGGATGATTTTATCGCACTTTTAAAAAAAGAGGTTAAAAAACAAAGCAATCCTGCTAAAGAAATAGTTGAAAATTTACTCGAATACGAACTTGATAATCTTTTTGCCAAATTCAAACGCCTTGCAAGTGAAAGTAGAGAGCAGTTGATCTTAGTTTTAAATGATATCAAGAAAAATCCAAAAATTAATGATTTTAATAGACTAACCCAAAGCAAACTTTATCGCTTAAAGCAAGAAATTTATGAATTAGAAAATATTGCCAACGAAAAATATAAAGATATAAATTCCAAAAAAGCAAAAAAATTAGGCATCAGACTTTGGGAAAAAGCCAAAAATTTAATCAAAAAATAATATCCTAATTTTTAGGATATTAAATATCTATTTCTATACCAACTGGAGCATGATCTGATCCGAAAATATCACCCCTTATAAAAGCATTTTTCAATTTGCTTTTTAAATTATTAGAAATGAAAAAATAATCAATCCTCCAGCCAACATTTCTTTCCCTTGCTTTCATTCTATAACTCCACCACGAATACTTTTCCTTAATATTTCCATTGATTTCTCTAAAAGTATCCAAAAAACCAAGCTTCAACAAATCATCAATCCAAGCTCTTTCTATAGGCAAAAAACCTGAAGTATTTGCGTTTGCCTTAGGGTGCGTTAAATCAATCTCGCGGTGAGCCGTATTGACATCGCCACAAATGATAACTTCCTTACCTTCATTTAAAAGTTTTTTAAGATAGACTAAAAAATCCGCATAAAATTTCATTTTAAAATTTAAACGCTCTTCATCTTTTTGTCCATTTGGAAAATAAATATTAAAAAGCACTACATTTTTAAACCTATGCTCTAAAACTCTACCTTCATCATCATCAAAAAATTCACATTTTTTTACTTCACAATCAAAATTGCAAAGACTCATAACACCAGAATATCCCGCCCTTTTAGCGGAATTAGAATACATATGTTTAAAAGGAAATTCATAAATTCTTTTAGGAAATTTATCTTCATGGGCTTTAATCTCTTGAAAACCTATAAAATCAATATTTTCTTTTTCTATCCAATCAAGTGCATTTTTATCACAAATTGCTCTTAAGCCATTTACATTCCATGACAATAGTTTCATTTTCTTCCTTAAATAAAGTAATAATTTCAAAATCATAGCACAAAAATTAATTTTTTACAGGTGATTAAACAAACTTTTATACAATAAACAATCTATACATAAGGTAAATTTAATGTTTAAACTCACTTGGCTTCAATTCACATTTTTAAATTCTTTGTTGATTGTAGCACTTAATTTTAATTTATTTCATTTTGTTTATGAAAAAAGCTCTCAAAATTTTTTCATCACTCTAAGCTTCATTTTAATATATTTTGGTTTTGTGCATACTATTTTTTCTTTGATTTTTATCAAATATTTGAGTAAATTTTTTTCAATCTTTTTTATTTTAGCATCTTTTTTAAGTGTTTATTTTATCAGTTTTTATGGAATTCTTATTGATTCAAATATGATTCAAAATGCCATGCAAACCGATGTTAAAGAAGTAGAAGACTTGATCAATTTCAAGCTAATAATCACTCTAATTTTGGCTTTAATTTTTATCATTTATATTATAAAAGTCAAAATTGATTACAAATCAATAAAATCTCACCTTAAAACTAAATTTATCAATATTTTTTTAGGCTTGTTTTTTGTTTTTGCGATTTTCCTTTCACTTAGTAAAACCTTTATTCCTTTTGCTAGAAATTACAATGAAATAAGAATGTATAACACTCCTTTTTATCAAATTTATGCTCTATATCGTTATTATGCTCTCTTTGTTCAAACCAAACCTCAATTTAAAGCTATAGAAAATGACGCTTATAAGGATGATAATCACACTAAAAAAATTTTAGTTTTAGTGGTGGGGGAAACAGCAAGGGCGGCAAATTACTCGCTTGATGGCTACACAAAAAATGATACGAATTTTTATACCAAAAAAGACAATGTTGTGTTTTTCACTCAAGTATCTTCTTGCGGAACAGCAACCGCTGTTAGCTTACCTTGCATGTTTTCAGTTTCAAAGCGAATTCAATTTTCAAATAAGGAATATCAAGAAAATGTTATCGATATACTCAATAAAAGCGGTGTCGATGTTAGCTGGATAGATAATAATTCAGGAGGTTGTAAAGGGGTTTGCGATCGATTAAAACAAAAAATTCAACTCTCAAGCACTTATGATGAAGATTTGCTGGATCCATTAAAAAACAAATTAAACAAATTAAGCACTCAAAATATTATTGTTTTACATTTGCAAGGCTCTCATGGCCCAGCTTATTACAAACGCTATCCTAAGGAATTTAAAAAATTTAATCCCACTTGTGATACAAATGATCTATCAAAATGCAGTGAAGATGCTTTGGTAAATACTTATGATAACACCTTGCTTTACACAGATTATATTTTAAGCCGTATTATCTCTCTTTTAAAAGAAAAAAAAGGTTTTCAAAGTTCTTTATTGTATCTTTCTGATCATGGAGAAAGTTTAGGCAAAGATGGAATTTATTTGCACGGTATGCCTTATGCTTTTGCACCAAGCACACAAACTCATATTCCTATGATTTTTTGGAGTAACGATAATAAACTTATGAATTTGGCTAAAAAACATAAAAATTTAAAGCTTTCTCAAGATAATCTTTTTAGCACACTTTTAGGTTATTTTGATATAAAAACTTGTGTTTATGAATCAAATTATGATTTATTTAATCCTAAACTTAAGGAAAATCCATGAAACCAAAATACCACATTTTCAATAATGCCAAATATGCCTTAGAAGGGATCGTGGCTTTATTTAAAAATGAGATGGCTTTTCGCATTGAAATTTGCATCATCATCCCTGCTATTTTAATCAGCTTTTTTTTAAGGGTGAGTTTGATAGAACATCTCATTTTAATAGCGGTTTTAATTTTAATCTTAATTGCAGAATCTTTTAACTCAGCCATCGAAGCTTGTGTTGATCTTATAACTGATAAATGGCATCAAAAAGCAAAAATCGCCAAAGATTGTGCAAGCGCTGGAGTCTTTTTTAGTGTGATTTTGGCACTTTTTGCTTGGATTCTTATCTTAGTAGGCTTGATATGAATTTTGAAAAATTAATGTGTGGTATTTTTGGAAAAAAACGCTATAAACTTTTAAAATTTTTATGCGAAAATGCCGATGAAAATGGTTTTATCATGATAAAAATTAGTGAAATTCAAAGCAAGCTCGATCTTAGCAAACCTACCATCATTGCCACTTTTAAATTTTTGGAAGAAAAAAAGCTTTTTAGGCGTCTTAAAAATGGTTTATACCAAATTTATATCAAAGAAGAAATATAATTTAATTTATCTTTTTTGTATATTTTGATAAATTTAAGCAATTATTTTTTATAAAAAGGAGAGACAATGACGCTAAAAAATCCTTTAGATATGCATTTACATTTACGCGATGAAAAAATGCTTGATTTAGTAGCACCATTTAGCGCAAAAGATTTTAAAGCTGGCGTTATCATGCCAAATTTAATCACTCCAATCACAGATATAAATTCTTTAAAAGCCTATAAACAAAGGATTATTAAAGCTTGCAAAAATGAAGATTTTATCCCTTTGATGACTTTATTTTTTAAAGAATATGATGAAAAATTTTTAGAAAATGCAAAAGATGAAATTTTTGCTATCAAGCTTTATCCTGCTGGCATTACTACAAATTCAGACAATGGAATTTCAAGCTTTGATATACAAAATTTAAAACCCACTCTAAATGCGATGAGTGAGTTAAATATACCTTTGTTAATCCATGGCGAAACCAATGATTTTGTTATGGATAGAGAAGCAAATTTTGCAAAAATTTATGAAAAATTAGCTCAAAATTTTCCAAATTTAAAAATAGTCATGGAGCACATTACCACTAAAGTTTTATGCGATTTACTCAAAGATTATGAAAATTTATACGCCACTATAACTTTACATCATTTAATGATCACTTTAGATGATGTTGTGGGCGGAAAAATGGATCCGCATTTATTTTGCAAACCAATCGCTAAGCGTTATGAAGATAAAGACGCGCTTTGCGAACTTGCTTTTAGCGGATATAAAAAAGCTATGTTTGGAAGCGATAGTGCGCCACACCCACTACATACTAAAGAATGTTGCGGTTGCGCGGCTGGAGTTTTTAGCGCACCTGTTATTTTACCTGTTTTGGCTGAACTTTTTGAAAAAAACTCAAATGAAAAAAATTTACAAAAATTTATTTCAGATAATGCTTGTAAAATTTATGATTTTAAATTTGAAAAAGACAAAATTATAAATTTAGAAAAACAAGAATGGCAAGTACCGCAAAAATACGGCGATATAGTGCCTTTCATGGCGGAGAAAATTTTAAAATTTAAACAAAACTAATTTAGAATTGGTTTTGTTTAATAACATCAATCTAATGCTTTTAAAATTTTATCAAAATTATCTTTTTTAATTCCTTTCTATGTTAAAAAGTAATCTGCAATACACCATATCCATAGTACAATTAAAAAATTGCCTATAACAAAAATTTCTTTTAAACTTTAAATAAAATTTTATCTGAGGATACCATTAAAATGGTATTTGAGTCTATAAAATATTTTAATAAAAAATAATTTAAATTGTTTTAAACTTTATTTACCAGGCTATCTCTAATATCAATAATAAGATAAATCATAAAAAAACTCATAAAAAGTGCTATAAAAGATCCTATAAGACAAAATAAACCGAATAAAAATCCAACACTAAACATCATAAAAATAGAATAAATAAAAGCTATAATAAAACTAATAGCAACTATAATATCAAGTATTAATCTTCCAAAGTTGATAACTAAATTTTTAATCATTTTTGGCTTTTCTTTAAAAAATACAAATAAGACATCATTTTATATTATTTTTCTTAACTTTGCAAAAAAAATTAAAGCAAAATCTAAAATATAAAAATAATTATATAAACTTATTATTTTTAAAGCTAAATTATTTATAAAATATAGAATAATTTTTACACCAAAAAATATCCTTACATAAGAAAAAATTTAATGATTTTACTTAAAATACCAAAAGTTTGATTTTTGATTTAATAGTCTCTTTAATATTTTCTTTTTTAACTAAATTTCTAAGCTCGTCTTTGTCCGCTTTAACTCCATTTATATCTAAATGCCACAAAGCATTTTCTATGGCCTCTTCTCTTTTTCTTTCCACTATGCGTGTTTCATCAAATACAAATTTATAAAAATTTATATTTTTTTCTAGCAAAAAACTTTCTAAATCTTTTTTATAAAAACCTTTAAATTCGGTATTGAAATGTTTAAATATAGGATCTAAAAAATCACTTTTTCTATAGTCAGCCCAACCAAGATATATCCTTTGAGAGGCTAAATTTAAAAAAGCTTCGAAGTCATTTTCGTTTTGCAAAGCTGGAGACATACTCAAAAACGCTATATCAAATTTTTCTTGATTTTCTTTATAAAAGCTTTCAAAATCTAAATGGAGTGTTTTAACGTTGTTAGTATTATTTTTTAAGGCATCTTCTTGCAAAATTTCAAGCATGGCCTTAGAGTTATCCACACCTAAAACGCTTTTTGCTTTTTGCGCTAAATGTAAAGTCCAAACACCTGTGCCACAACCTATATCAACGATATTGTTATTTGTAAAATCAATATTTAATTCGTTTAGTTTTTCAAAAGTTTGCTTTTGGATATCGTTTAATTTTCCATATCTTGCATAATTTTTAGCCTTCTTAT